>JAFYWV010000074.1 GCA_017546505.1 Bacteroidaceae bacterium | reverse complement strand
AGTTCGGGGGGTCTGGGGGCTCTCCCCCAGAGTTCGGGGGGTCTGGGGGCTCTCCCCCAGTCTAAGGAGGGGCGGGTGGTCGGGGATTGGACGCAGCAAGGCATCGCCGCGCAAGCCCGGGAGGTGGGGCTCAAAACACTGGTTGTAAGGGTAATACATAGATTTAGAAAGGGAACTCTGATTTAGTTAGATTTGATGCGGTTCTCTTCAATGGTAAATGTTACTTTAAGACCCCATTTGCGTATCAAAATCCCCCATTTGTTTGACATTTTGACTACCCAAATTGCGCTCAAATTTCAGATTAGATTCATTATCGCGAACTGGGTTTTCTGAAAAACTTTCATGTTGACGGAGCCCTCAAAATGGGGTAAAATGACCCCCGAGTTCTAGGAGGTTACAAAGATGACAAAAGAATTGATAAACAATAAATTACGTGAGGAATCGAAAATCATTCGGTTATCTTCGGTTCCGAATAAGCGTTCTCTCGTTAAATCTGTTACTGTTTCTGACGCTGATACTGGCGAAATTATCAAAGAGTCTGTAACGCGTCAAACTCATCAGAATGGGAGTGGTTTTGTGATTAGTTACACTGAAAAGATGTGCGAGTTTTTACAAAAAGTTACGCAGGGTTCTGTTGTACGGTTGTTTATGTATATCGCTCATCATCAAAATTACGGTACCGACGGGGTTTATGGTTTCCGTTGCACTCATCGTCACTTGCGCGAGGCTCTGAATCTTAATCGAAAGACTGTTTATGAGGGTTTGGCTTATCTTATCGATAATTATCTGATTGTCGAAAATCGCTTTTGCGGTTCGCCCGAATTTATGGTTAATCCCGATTACGTCACTATCGGAACCGATAAAAAAACTCGTCAGCGTGAGTGGTCTGAACGGTGGAAGATGTATTTTAAGAATCAACAACGCTTAAATAAGATTTGATTGTCAAGTCAAGTTTTCAAGTTTTGATTTTTCAGTCAAGTCAAGTTTAGATTTGACTATCAAGTCAAGTTTTCAAGATTTAATTTCCCACTTACTCAGCGGTTTAATAGGTTTTTGAACGTCAGAAAACCCCCTGCAACTAGGATCTCGTTATCCACTGCAAGGGGTTTTCTTTTGCTTAAATGTTTGAATTCTAGGATTCGGTCTAATTATATCACGTTAAGTCAAGTGTCCTTTTCTCGGTTGTCTTCGTATATGCTTTGTTGATTCGTCCGAATGCCGCGCCTGTTTTATCTCCGATTAGTGGTTGATTGACTTGGCAGTATGTTTGAAGTGATTGAATGTCGGAGCTCGAAATTGTTTGTCTCGGATTTTTCAAAGTTTGTGTTCTGGTGTCTCCGTCGACGAAGTAATTTTCGATTATCAGTTCTTTGCTTGTGGAGATTGAATCAGCCATTAGTAGATAACCTCCTTTGTGACTTTCGTTAAACTGTCATACGTGTTTGTTGTTAACGCATTCAGCATTTGTGCGTACTCTTTCAGTATCGCGTTTGTTTGTTCGGGGTTAACGTAACGAATCGAAGTCGTAACGCTTTTATCCGACGTGTCTTTTGCCTTGAGCGTCAATAAGGTTTCAGTTGCCATAAATTGTATCCTCCGTTATCGTCACGATTTCGGCTTTGCTGATGGACGCCGGTATATATGTGTAGGTATCTCCGCCGTCTGTCTCCACTTCCTGAAACGTCGCTTTAATTCCTTGTGCATAATCAACGATACCGCCTGTTTGAGTGCTGTTAAATGCGGTGTTCATGCTGTTGATTCTGTCTTTGATTCCTGACACTGTTATGTCTCCGCATGGGGTTGATATTTTTTTTGTCTTCGTGTCTGCTGGGTTGTTTTGTTCTTGCATTAATAACGTTACGTCAAGGGTTTTGGTTGTTGTGCTCATGATTGTTTATCTCCTTAAACTTGGATGACGTTTTGCTTGAGGGTTCTTAAAAGGTCAGTCATGTTGAAGTTTGAATTGTTATCGCTTAACCACAAAAGTCCCGTAATAGCGTTTGTCGTTTGGTCTGCTGTTGCTTGTCCGTTCACTTTACCGACGTTCCACGCTTCATTTGTTTGACCCTGGAATTTGATTGTCGCGTCTCTTGCATCGCTGAATTGATAAGCCATAAAACTTCCTCCTATTTTTTGTTTTGAATCATTATCGTTGATTTGACGCGGATTGTCAACGTTTTTCTTTCGGAGGCGAAGGGGGGTTTTGGGGGGGCGAACGCAAAGCCCCCCCAAAAAACGCTTTTTTTTCGGCGGACGGCAGGAAAGTACGATTCTCAGGGTGGGCACGGCAAGCATCGATTAGTTTTACCAGCCGACAAAAACGTTTTGCAACCGATTTGATTCCGTACCCTTACCAGGGGACATTGCGGCGAACCGCAGCATGGATAGCGAAGGTTTCGCCGCGCCGCGAAGGGCAAGCTGGATGCGCAGTCCCGCAGCGGCCGTTGCTTTGACACCGATAACGTTTTTTGCGCCGCCGTTTGGGTGGGGGTGGTGGTGGCAATATGTTTGATAGAACAGTTTGCTATGGGCACGATGTTTGTTCGACGTTCGGTTTGCTGAATAGGACAGTTTGCTTGATTTGCCCAGCTGACTCCGCGCGGCGGTTTGTCTCGGCAACCGATATACAACGGTTTTCTTACGTTACGCCCGGGAACAAGGTTTGCTTTTCGCGCGCAAAATTTATCTATAATGCTTGATGCTCGGTTTGCCGAATTGAACGATTTACGGCGCCCACGGATGGGCGCCGCCCGCCGCTAAAAACATGGACGTTTTTTGCGGCGGGTCTCTCCATAACCAAAAAGGACGGTGGACTCAAAACGCATCCACCGCCAAAGAAACCGACAATTTAGACTACTTATTAAGCCACCATTCACCGAAGAGCTTGACTTTCCACGGCTCCGGAACTCTGAGCCTGTCGTCCGGCAGAAGCTCTTGCTTGTCGTAATAATTGACCCAACGATATTTGCGCTCTTTACTCAAAAGCGCGGGAACCTGGATGTGGTTGTACTCATGCGCCGCCAGCCAACGCAACCCGTAAATCGGCAAATCTGCGATATACTCGGCAACGTGCCGTCCTGCGTCGGTCTGTGCTTGAACGTAAACGCGGGCTTGATCCCACAAGTTAAACCACGACGTGACGTAATCATCGTCTTCAAAATGGAACTCGACGACGTTGATAAACCACGAATTGACGGACGCCAAAATTCGCTCCGGGTAAATCACGCGAATCTTGCTCTCGCCCCTACCAAAGGATTTGACTAACATTTGTAACCCCTCCAAACATTTAAGCTTGGGGCTATTTTACCCCATTTATTCCGAAAAAGCAAGCCCTGACGCCACTTTTTTTTTGGGGGGGTTGCTCCCGGGCGTCGGCTCCCGGGCGTTGCTCCCGGGCGTTGCTCCCGGGCATCCGAGCTCCCGGGCGTCGCTCCCGGGCATCCGAGCTCCCGGGCGTCGCTCCCGGGCGTTGCTCCCGGGCGTCGGAGCTCCCGGGCGTTGCTCCCGGGCGTCGGAGCTCCCGGGCGTCGCTCGCTTCGCTCGCGCCTTTTT
>JAFYWV010000073.1 GCA_017546505.1 Bacteroidaceae bacterium | reverse complement strand
CCGGATGCTTGGATGAGTTCGTTTTCTTTACGGCTGCGGAAGGTTCCTCCTGGGGTGATGTAGTCGAGGTTGGCTGCTTTGTAGCGGCTGCGTTCTCGGTTGTCGGCGATGGTGCGTATTTGCTCGGTGTGGGCTTTGGCGTAGTCGCTGACGAGGTATTTGTAGATGTCTTGTGGGGATGCTTCGCGGCATGGTTTTGTGTTTTTGATAGGCCTGCGGAAGAAGCTCATTTTGGGGCAAGGTGGAGGGGCTGGGGCTAGTGGCTTTGGCTTTTCTTGTGGTTCTTCTTCTTGTTGGAAGAATGGCTTTCTTGGCTCTTTGATGTAGAGTTCTTCTGCCAGGCGGGTGATGAGTTGTTCTTCGGTGAGTCGTTCTCCGCGCTGGTTGTAGTAGGCTGCAGCTAGGGCGATGGCGTCTCCGTCGAAGAGTTGTTCGTCGGGGTAGTGGTAGCGGGCTTTGTAGATAGGGAGTCTTTGTCCTGGAACGGGGATTCGGTCTATCGTGATCTGGATGATGCTACCGTCTGCCCAGACGGGGTCTGGGCATTCTCCGCAGGTGGAGCCGGATACGCGCATGATGTGGTCCGGGAATTCTTTGCGGATGAGGTGCTGGAAGATGTCTATTCCGTTGTTGGTGCGGGATAGCAGGTATTCTTTAGTCATTTTGGGCCTCCTTTCTTTTGAGTTCTTCGATGTCGATGTCTGCAAAGTTGTAGGCTATGAGTCTGTCGATTTCTTCGTCGGTGAGGTCGTCAAGCGAGATGTAGCCTTTCTTGAGCATTTCGATCTGGATGAATGGACAGTGCCTGAGGATCTGTGCGAAGGGGTCATTGGGGTTGTTGAGCACTAGTTGGTGCATTACTTCGCTGATGTGTTTTGGACTGCTCATAGTGCACCTCCTTTTTGTGCTAGGAGGGCGTTGATGTCGGAGAGACGGTAGCGGTCCATTGAGCCGACTTTGACTGGGACGAGGTAGCCGCATTTCTTCCATCTCCAGATGGTTGCGCTAGAGATTCTGAATTTTTCCATTGTTTCTTCGCGGCTGAGGAGCTGCTCGGATGCTGCTGATGAGCGGTCTTCTTGATTTGCCCGGAGCTCTTCAAGGATTTCGTCTTTGAGGGTGCGGCCTGCTGCTAGGAGGTCGGATGCTTTGATGGATATTGTGATATCCGGGCATTGGGTTGCCAGTTCTATGATGTTAACTTCCATTGTTTACGTTTTTTTAGGAAGTTTTGTCCCTGGGTGCGGATTTATCGGTCTCCGCACTTGTTCGACAGTCTGATTATGAAAACGGCCGATAATTCTTGTTTTCATGAATCCGATTGCGAAGATGAGGGTTTTGAGAACGGGTGCAATTTGCCTAAATGAATTGTTTTAGAAAGTTTTATGCATAAAAATAACCGCTTGGTTGTCAAGCGGTTAGTGTTGGTCTTTCTAAAATTGCCTAAAGGGTTTGTTTGGGTTTGCCTAAAGCGGTGCGTATTATGTTTTCTGCTTGTTTCACTGTTTCCTCAGTTAGCTTTGGGGCTTTGGTGAGGGAGTTGGCGGTGTAGCTTTTGACTGAAGCACCTGTTTTGCCGAGGGATTCGAAGGTTTTCTTTTTGCAGGTGCCTATTGCTGTGTCGCTGAATGGCTTTTTGAATGTTGGCCTATTTCTTAATATGAGTATGATTGCCATGACGATTTTGTCGGCGACTTTTTCGTCGTTTGTGTCGTATATGGCTTTGAGTGCGTTGTAGAGGGAACGTTTGTCGGATGTGGTGTAGTTGCAGGTTGGTTTGAAGAGGTCTGTGAAGGTTTTGAATCCAGCATCAGCGGATTGTTCTTCTGGGGTGACCTGGTCGTAGTTGAGTTCGAGGGTGATGTTGATTGGGGTGCCTGGGTTGCATTTGGCTGCTTTGTACCATTTGCGTATGCCGTAGGCGAATTCGTATATGTTGTTTAGGATGCGGGCTTCATTCTGGAGGTTTAGCTCTTTGAAGGCTTTGGCTATGTCTTGGATTGGTTCTATCTGTATGCGGTTGAAGGCAGCGGCGGTGAGGGTGTCGTTGCTTACTGTCAGATAGTTTACGAATGATTCGATGTTTGCACGGCTGATCTGGCTATCTCGTTCGATGTTGTGGGGATAGCAGGGGATTGTGATGATGTGGTGGGCGAGTCTATAGTATAGTCCTCTGAGGGTTGGGTGTTCAGGCTCGAGGAGTTTTGGCTGGGCGTCGTTGTGCCATTGGTTGGCTTCTTCTCTGTAGTCGTATTTGCCGAGGTTTATGAGGGCGTCTTCAGCTGCTGCTGAGTAGGATTTGAGGGTGGCTATTATGTTTTGTGCTTGTTGGTGATCCATGGCTCATGCTTTTTGCAAAGATACTGTATATTATTGAAAAAGACCGGATTGCTCCGGCCTTTTGTTAGTCCAATAGGTTGGTCATTTCTCGTATCATGTCGTCGTCGATGTCGCGGTATCTGGCAAATGCTTTTGAGCCTTCGCAGTGGCCTGAGAGTTTGCCGACGAGGTTCGGGTCTTTTACCTTTTTATATAGGTTGCCGATGAAGGTTCTTCTGGCCATGTGTGAGCTGGCGACGTCGCATATCGGATGTTGCTCAGGTTGTTTGGTGCGTGGGTTGACTGTGGTGACTACTCGTGTGATGCCTGCTTTTTTCATTGCTTCACGGACGAGGTCGTTGAGTTTGCCTGTGCCGATGTATGGGAATATGGTGGCGTTGTTGTCTTTTATGTATTTGTTCAGGATTTCAAGGGCGGTAGGTG
>JAFYWV010000072.1 GCA_017546505.1 Bacteroidaceae bacterium | reverse complement strand
ACACCAAGTCGCTGACTTGCTGACTCACGGCCGTTCTTTGAACTACCAACACCTTTCTTATGTGCCATACTTTTTTAAACTTTAAAAATTAACCGATAATTTCCTTTACAACTAACTCTGTGAACTGCTGACGGTGACCGTTCAGCTTGCGGTAGCCTTTACGACGACGCTTGTGGAACACCAACACCTTGTCACCCTTAACCAATGCAGGGTTGATTTCGCGTGTTGTAACGATGTTCTGACCGTCCTTAGACTTGCGAACAATCTTCTGCTCACGAACATTGCCGATATAGCAAACTACCTTTGCGCCAGCTACTGTAGGAGCACCTACTGTTACTGCGCCTTCCTTATCCAACAACAACACGCGGTCGAACTCTACGGTTGTGTCATTCTGAGCACCTTTGATGTGGTGCACGAACAGCTTCTTGCCAGCCTCGGCCTTGAACTGCTGTCCGTTAATCTCAACAATTGCGTACATTTATTTTATCGCTTTTATTGTGAATTCCGCGAGGTGCGTTCCCTTCGTGGGCACGGCTTCTCCAACCCCTACGGACTAAATCGGGTGCAAAGATAGTACAAAATCCCGACACAGCGAAACTTTTGCAGCAAAATCTTTGCACTTTTTATAATATCCTGCCAGGCCTTTTCACCCTTTCAGGGGTTACACGCGTCACTTGCTTGAGAGATAGCGCTCGGCCTCCATTGCCGCACGGCAACCGCTTGCTGCGGCATTGATTGCCTGACGGTAGTGAGGGTCGGCAACATCACCGGCAACAAACACACCGGGAACAAGTGTCTTCACGCCGCTTGCATCGGCTGGAACAAAGAAACCGGTCTCGTCGGTCTTGAGGTATTTCTTGAAGACATCCGAGTTTGGCTTGTGACCGATTGCAAGGAAGAAACCGTCGATAGCAATATCATAGCGTTTCTCATCGGGCTCACCCTTACGATACACGAGGTGAGCACCCTCGACACCATTTTCGCCAAACAAACCCTCTGTATTATGTTCGAAAAGCACTTCAATCTTAGGATTTGCCAATGTGCGGTCCTGCATTGCCTTTGACGCACGCAGATAGGGTTTACGCACAATGAGATACACCTTTGCTGCCAAAGAAGCAAGGTAGTTGGCCTCTTCACAAGCAGTGTCTCCACCACCGACAACGGCCACAATCTTCTTGCGATAGAAGAAACCGTCGCAAGTGGCACAGGCACTCACACCCATACCCTGATACTTTATCTCATCGGACAAGCCAAGATACTTTGCAGCCGCACCGGTTGCAACAATCACACTCTCGGCCTCAATCACCTTGCCGTCGTCGAGAGTAACCTTGTAGGGCAAGGTCTCAAAATCGACATCGACAACGCTACCCGAACGAACATCAGCACCTACATTGATTGCCTGCTGACGCATATTCTCCATCAATTCCGGGCCTGTTATTCCGTGGGGGAAACCCGGGAAATTCTCAATCACAGTTGTCTGTGTGAGCTGACCGCCGGGCTGCATACCCTCAATGAGCACCGGTGAAAGGTTTGCACGCGACGCATAGATTGCCGCAGTGTAGCCGGCAGGGCCGGAACCAATAATCAAACATTTTGTACTATTCATAATATATCTTTTTGTTTATTATCTCATATCAACAATCTCTGCTGTCGAAAACTCGTCGAGAGGACAAGCAAAGAGAGCACTGTCTGCACCACAATCGGCGACATAACCGTCGAGCTCGACATCAATACGTCCTTGCCCGGGCATATACATTGTCATAGAGACCAAACGGTTATCATCACCCGAGACAAGCAGTTCGATACTCCCGACACCATTGTCATCGCCCTTTGCCTGCAAATTCACTGCAACAAGACCTCCTTTGCTTGCCGCAGAGAGCTCGCACACCGAGCGATAATGCTCCACAATATAAAGTGGCGAAAAGTTCTGCGCCTCTTCTGAATCGGCGTCAGTAATATACACCTCATTCACCTCGCGCATATAGCTCCACTGTGTCGTGCCGTCGCACCACACTTTCATATCCTGCATAAGGAGTGCATAACGGCCATTATCGACATATATAATACCTCTGTCGCCCTGCAACAACTCATTGTCGTCATCATAGACCTTATATATATAGTCCATACGCACGGGAGCATCGGCCTTCAGGCCCGCCAAGACATTGTCAAGCACCACATTGGCATCAACAGCCGCCTTTTGCGCGAAAAGGGGCAACTGAAACATCGCAAGAAGTAAAAAAATCAACAATCTCATACCTTAACTATAATATTAAGTGGCTACAACATTGATTTCAAACGGAATTCCAAATCGGTTTCATCGGCACAGAGCACCTGGCGCGGCTTACTGCCCTCCTGTTCACCGACAATACCCATTCGGCACAACTGGTCCATTATGCGACCGGCACGGTTGAATCCAATCTCCAGTTTGCGTTGGATAAGTGATGTCGAACCGTGTTGTGCAAGCACCACCACGCGGGCTGCCTCGGCAAAGAGCGGGTCGAGTTTATCGGGCGAAATATCGCCACGCGCACCGCCACCACCGCCGTCGCCCAAATCGACAACCTCATCGGGCTCGGGCAAAATATAAGCAGTCTGATAGCCCTGCTGTCTTGCAATATGGGCGCAAACACGCTCAACCTCCTTTGTCTCTACAAGCGCACACTGCACACGCACGGGGTCGTTGCCGGCAAGGAAAAGCATATCGCCCCTACCCTGCAACTGGTTTGCACCCGAACGGTCGAGAATTGTACGCGAGTCGATGGTTGATATCACCCTGAACGCCATACGCGCAGGGAAGTTTGCCTTGATTGTACCGGTGATGATGTTTGTTGTAGGACGCTGCGTGGCAATAATCATATGTATGCCCACGGCACGTGCCTTTTGGGCAATGCGGGCAATCGGCTGCTCCACCTCGCGGCCGGCAGTCATCATCAAATCGCCATACTCGTCGATTATCACCACAATATAAGGCATAAAACGATGCCCCTTTGTAGGCAGCAGCTCCTTGTTCAGGAACTTCTCGTTATACTCCTTCACCGAGCGCACAGACGCCATCTGCAACAGCTTGTAACGGTTGTCCATCTCTACGCAGAGCGACTTGAGTGTACGCACCACCTTGTTCACATCGGTGATAATAGGGTCATCCTCACCCTCGAGCTTTGCAAGGAAGTGTTTCTCGAGCACACTGTAAAGGCTAAGTTCCACCATCTTCGGGTCGACCATCACAAACTTCAGATAGGCCGGGTGCATCTTATACAACAATGATGTAATGATTGCATTAAGACCCACCGACTTACCCATACCCGTCGCACCGGCAACAAGCAAGTGAGGCATCTTTGCCATATCCACCATATAGACCTCGTTCGAGATTGTCTTGCCAAGCGCAAGCGGCAATGCCATATCGGTCTCCTTGTATTTGCGGCTGTTGAGCAACGACATCATTGGCACTATCTGCTTGTGGGCATTAGGCACCTCGATACCGATTGTTCCCTTGCCGGGAATTGGCGCGACAATACGGATACACAAAGCCGAAAGGCTCATTGCAATATCGTCCTCAAGATTTCTGATTTTTGAAATTCGCACTCCAGGCGCGGGAGTTATCTCATAGAGCGTGATAGTGGGGCCCACTGTTGCCTTTATAGAGCTTATCTCAATACCGAAGTTCCTCAAAGCCTTTACGATATTATTTGCATTCTCGGCCTGCTCGTCCTTATCGATAGAGTGCACACCCTGCTCATATTCATCGAGCAAATCGAGCGTAGGGGGCTTGTAGTAACTTAGTTCATCCTTTGGATTTATCGGGCGCAACATATCCCCGCCCATATCATCATCGCCATCGGCAGCCTCAACCTCCATTGAAAGGCCATCCTCGTCGGCACTGACAACTTCGCCCGAGGCTGCGCCACCGGCCATAGCATCGAACTGACGCGCAAGCAGCAAATCGGGGTCGCCCTCCTCTTCGTCATCCTGAACATCATCGTTGGCAGAAGATGCCAAATATTCATCTGCATCGGCGGCATCTATGTCTATCTCATATTCAACCTCTTCGACATCGGCTGCGTTTTCATTTTCTTCATCATCGGCCCAGGGCACATTGTCCTCGTCATCCTCATCATCTTCATCGCTTTCCTCTTCACCATCCTCACCATCCTCTTCATCGGTTTCTGCCACAGTTGCCCCGTCTGTTTTCGGGGCAAAACTCAACAGTCCCTGCAACCAAGTGATTGTCTTGCGTGAGAGGTATATCATAAACAGCAACAGCGACAGCACAAGGAAAAGCACGACGCCTACAACGCCAAGCATCTCATAAAGGAAATCCTTCATCAGCTCGCCGTTTTTTCCACCCGGCGACATAAAACTGCCGGCAAAACTGTTACCGAAAACAAAGTCAAACAGGATGGAGCACCACACCATCAGGAAGATTGTTATCACAGCCCAGCGTTTAAGACGCACCTGGCGAAGCCTCATAAGAGTGATTGAGGACAACACCAACAATGGCAGTATGAGCAACGAAGCCCAACCGAAACATCTGTTTATGAAATAGTCGGCAACAACCGCACCTCCTTTGCCCGATGTATTGCCGGCCACCGATTCCGTAATCACATCCTCCACAATGCTCTGGTCGTCACCGCCGGCCGAAAAGAACGAAAGGAATGAGCTTGCAAGGAATATGGCAAATGCAACGATAACCAACCCCAGCACAAACTGCACACTGGGGTTTGAGAAGAAAAGCCTCACACGGGCCATCAACAACCTCAATTTGAAAAAACGTCCTGTCTTATGTTTCTTTTTCGCCATATTTGTATTGTGTCTCAGCTTTTGTATTAAGAAAAAGTGGCACACTCGCCACAAGTAAACGCGAAGATACAAAAAAAACGAATACCAATTACCCACTGCTCCGCTATTTTTTTGTAACTTCGCAGCAAAATAAAAAAACAACAGAAATGAGTGCAAGAGAAGATATTGTTTTTTCACGCGACACAGTTGAGTTTGTGACCGTGGCTGCCGAATTCTGCGCCTATGTGGAGCGCAGCAACGAGCTCAGCCGCAAGGATTTTGTCGACACGTTGCTGAAGATTTTGCCACTTCTTTACATCAAGGCACAGATGCTACCCGACGAGGAGCGCATCAGCGACGAGGATTTAGAGGATTTTGTATCGGAAGACAGCTATGAGATTGTGAGGATGACCATTTTTGATCTTCTGGACGACAAGGACACTTATCTCGACGTCTTTGTAAACGATATGAAATACAGTGACACGCCTATCACAAAAAGCATATCAGAGGATATTGCAGACATATATCAGGATATAAAGAATTTTGTTTGCCTGTTTCAGCTGGGCATCAACGAGACAATGCACGACGCAATAATCGAGTGCAACGAGCACTTCCGCCAATATTGGGGACAGACACTCACAAACACACTGCGCGCCTTGCACGACATCAGATACAACACATCACTTGAAGACGAGGAAGAAGAGGGAAATGAGCTATAATGCACACATAGAGAAAAACGAAATAGGCACGATGCCCACCATTGCATTCGATGGACGCATAATAACCATAGACACTCCACAAGCTGTTGACCAGGCAATGATTGCGCTCTCAAAAGAGAGCCACGTCGGCATTGACACCGAGACAAGGCCGTCATTCCGCAAAGGAGTGCAGCACAATGTCTCGCTCATACAGCTATCGACAGCCGACACCTGTTTCCTCATCCGTCTTAACCGCACGGGAATGCCCGATTCACTAATCGCATTCCTCGAGAACAAGCAGATAGCAAAAATAGGCCTATCACTACACGACGACTATCAAGGCTTGTGCAAACGCCGAAAATTCAAAGCCGGCAGCTTCATTGACCTGCAAAAAGAGGTCGGTAATTTCGGCATAGAAGAGAAAAGTCTGCAAAAAATATTTGCAATCATATTCGGGCAACGCATCTCGAAGAGCCAGCAGCTGAGCAATTGGGAGAATGACGTCCTCACCGACAAGCAAAAGCTATATGCCGCAACAGACGCCTGGGCTTGCCTGAAGATATATAACGAACTAAAAAACAATTGAGCGAATATGGAAAAAGCCGTAATACTGAAAAGAGGCAAAGAAGAGTCACTGCAACGCTTTCACCCCTGGATATTCTCGGGCGCGATACAGCGCATCGAGGGCAAACCCGAGGAAGGTGACGTTGTGACAGTGTACACGAACGACCACAAATTCATAGCACGAGGCCACGTGCAGGTGGGCAGCATTGCCGTACGCGTGCTGACATTCAACGACGAACCCGTTGACCAGGCGTTCTGGAAGCGCCGCATTGCCACAGCATACGACTTGCGCGAGAGAACCGGTATTTCATCGCGCGAGGACAACAACACCTACCGCCTTGTACACGGCGAAGGCGACAACCTTCCCGGACTCATTGTCGACATATACGGCGACACTGCAGTGATGCAGGCGCACAGCGTGGGAATGCACGTATGCCGTATGGAAATTGCAAAAGCAATGCAGGAGGTTCTTGGCGAGAAACTCAAGAACATCTATTACAAGTCGGACACCACCCTGCCCTACAAGGCCGACATCAACAAGGACAACGGCTATATCCTTGGTGGAAATGCCGGCAACATATCAACTGAATATGGTCTTAAATTCCACATCGACTGGCTACGCGGACAAAAGACAGGTTTCTTTGTCGACCAGCGAGAGAACCGCTCACTGCTCGAGAAATATGCCAAAGGACGCAAGTTGCTGAATATGTTCTGCTACACAGGCGGTTTCTCAATCTACGCACTGCGCGGAGGCGCCGAGATTGTACACTCGGTCGACAGCTCGTCAAAGGCCATAGACCTCACCAATGCCAATGTTGAAATAAACTTCCCGGGCGACACACGCCACACAGCGTATGCCGAGGACGCCTTTGATTTCCTCGACCGGATGGGTAACAACTACAACCTGATAATCCTTGACCCGCCCGCATTCGCCAAGCACCGCGACAGCCTGCGCAACGCCCTGATAGGCTACCGCCGCCTCAACGCGAAGGCTATCGAAAAGATACAGCCCGGCGGCATCCTGTTCACTTTCTCCTGTTCGCAGGTAGTGAGCAAGGAGAACTTCCGCACAGCAGTGTTCACAGCCGCAGCTATGGCAAAGCGCAACGTGCGCATACTGCACCAGCTTACACAACCGGCCGACCACCCTGTGAGCATCTATCACCCCGAGGGAGAATATCTCAAAGGATTGGTTCTGTACGTTGAATAACAGAACTGGCAGTCATAAAATCGACAGACAGTAAACGAGGGCACCCCTTTTTACTTTTTGACATAAACCCCGAAAGTCTGGCAAAGGCTTTCGGGGTTCTACTATTCCAATAAGCAAAGATATATTACTCTTTGCGCAATTTCACGGTATGCTGACGTCCATTCCAGTTCCATTGTACAAGATAAGTTCCCGTGGGAACATCGGCCAACGACTGCTCCCCGGTAGCCTTAAACGTATACAGCAGACGGCCACCAACAGTGTAAATGTGTACATCGACACCGGCCATTGCCTGCAAATCGAAAGAGACAAAGCCAACCACTTGACGGGCTCTGTCGTAGCGCACTGCATAATCCACATTCTGCTTGTAACCGGCAATGCCTGTTGAAACGCCATCTTCGACCTCGACAAGACTCCACTGTGCATTATCACCGTCGGGCTGTACCGACGGCATAACATCCTCACCCACATAGGCATTCTGCACGCCAACCAAGCCAAAGCTGCCGGACAAAGAGAACAGCAAGTCACCAACCTGTCTGACCACAAAACGACCATACTCGCCACGCGGCGTATCGGCAAACATAAAAGTACCGGACTCTTCATTTTCGACACTCAAATAGCCGTTGCTGCCAAGGATATTATAACAGTTGGGTTCTCCATCTACGGCTATTAGCGAGAACTGCTGTTCAACATCGTCCAAATCTGCCACCTCCAGTGTCAGACCATTTGTTGCAGAGAGGTTCAAGCCGCTTGAGTGACACAGATTATAAAGTTTATCATATTGTGGAGCATTGAGTCGCTGCACATTCTCAACGGCCTGTTCCAACCGTTCAATGGCATCTTCATACTCCTCAACAGTCGTATACACCGCGTGCTCCATATCGGCAATTGCATCTTCAAGAGCCTCGGCATACAACGGTGATGTCTGCAATGGCGCTTCACCTATCCACGATGCAGGAATACTCTCGAGCAAGCCTGTTGCTTCATACAACAGCGCAGCCAACAGCGCTGCCTTCTCCTGCAACAATTTGTCGGTTGCTGCGTCGCGCTCCTCCAAAAGCCAGTCACAATACGCAGATATGCCCAAATTCATCTCCATTTTATCACCATAGACTTTGGAGTCGGGTTCGAGATACGTTGTGCCAAACAAACCATTCTTGGCATTGATGCGATAGAATCCCTCCTTTGCAACAAATGTCAACCCGGCTCTTGCAGAATCATAGACACCATCGTAGCCATACATATTCCAAGAGTCTGATGTTCCGAGAGAAAGATAGAGTCCATTGACCGATTTTAGATAATATCTGTTTTCGACCTCTGACTTCTCGAAAACAAAGTGCTGTTCAGGGCTTTCACTGTCATAGGAATTGATGCTTGCCCTCTGCGAAGTGAGGTTCAGCACATAGCCCGAGTTGCGATGTTTCAGCACATATTGCTGTGTTGCAACCGGTTCATTGACTTTTTGTGCAGCAGCAAGTGCTGCGGCAAGATTGACATTCTGCAATATATAATCATCGGCCACGGTGGATTCAAAATTGCGCGAAGCGGCAACCGAACCACGCAGCTGCTCAATATTTACCGCACTGTAACGGAAAGGGGCATCACCTATTTGCCAGTCGGCCAATGAAGAGAGAAAAGCCTCGGCCTCGGCAATTGTGGCAGCAAGCATCTCCTTAACCTCGTCGGGGATATAATCAGGTATCAGTTCTTCGGGAACAATGCGCCATTGCCTGTTGTTGCTCACCGTGTTTCTGTCATCGTTATAATAACTTATAACAGGATTGCCATCGTTGCTATAACCACTTCTGTTGTTTATAACAAAATCCGTCGCAAGATTGATTATATTGTAGTTGCCATTTTCATTAACGACCACAAGATTCCACAATTGCCGTTCATCGCCATCGGCAATTTCGGCAAGATTAAGCTGTGTGTCCACCGTATTTGCCGGCGACGGGTCATTGAAAGCCATCTCCTCGGCCCTGTTCACAAGACGATAATAATCACCGACCTTCTCAATTCGCCACAACTGCGTATCCTTTCCATAGGCGGGAGAATTTATAACAATATTCTTGCCGCCGTCGGTTCCCTCTGCAACATCAAGAACCTTATTGTTTCCCTTGTTGTACACGCGGTAGTAATATGCATTGTTCAGTTCAAACGGTTGCAACACAACTATATTGTCGCCACCGTCACCGCCATCACCATCACCGCCGTCGCCGCCGTTACCGCTGTCGCCGGCACGGTTTGCGAAAAGCGTTGTCAAAAAGAGAGCGTGTTCCGTGATGAAATCCTTTAATTGATTGACATACTCGTCGTATGTTGAATAGAGATATATCTCGTCGTATGCACGTGAGCTAATTGAATAGCGCGAGTAGTTCAATTTTTGAGACTCATTTATAAGGCTTGCCATACTGTCGATATAATGATGCAGACAGGACTCCAGCCCCTCACTTGTTTTCATTTTCCAAGCATCATTGACAGCCTTGTTGAACCAAGGATCGCGAATAAGTTGTTTCACCCACACCTTTGTCAAACCATCGCCAAAACCCTTGTCTACCATACTTGCATCGGTCACATCCCCGGTGCGTTTACAGTTGTTGTACGCTATATCATAATCCCACAAAGGACCAAAGTATATCTTAGGGTCGTCCTTTTCCTTGTAGATGTATGTGCTCCAGAAACCATCGACATTGGCACTTAGCTCTGTTGCTATATACCAAGGTATTACAGTTGCCGAATCAATCATTGAGCGATATCCCGTCAGGGAATCGGTAAATGAAGAACTGAACAACCTGTTTTCAAGTTCATTCAGATGATTGCGTATATAGCTCTTCTGCGCCTCATTGATGCAATCCTCATCGGGTGATTTGACAGTCACCAACAACTTGCGCCCAGTGGTGATATAGACTGGTTCGGAGCTTGCAAAACCATCAATCTCGAGCAGATAGCCGCCTGTTATGTTGCTTGTATCCGATGCCACATAATCCTGTTCAAAGACCTCGACTCTCTTATCATCGACATTCACCTGGTCAGATACCTGATAATTTCCAAGATACACTCCATTGAGCACAAGATCTACAAAATGCGCAGCCGGATTGAACGGCAAGCCAAGGAACTCGCCCATCTTGGATGTCACAGCATTCCTCAAGAACGACTTATCGCCGTGGTTGGCCAAAAGTGTCCAACTTTTATTCTTTGCATACCCCTTCCCAAGGAACTTTGTCGACTCATTGAACTTTATGCGATAGGGTTTCTTCGCAAGACCCCAGGTAGAATTACCACGTCCTCTTATTTTCATCGAGTTGTAACGGACAGTATCAGCACCCGACACATATATCATCGTTGCCTTTATATATTCGGTCTTGCTCGTTACCGGCTCTGAGCCATCTGTCTCGATATAAATTGTGGGAATATTTGTCTTTTGCACATACTGCCCACCCTGACCATAGCCAAATGTGGCAACAGCAGTCAACAACAAGAATAGTATCAAACGCTTTTTCATAACAGTTACAAATAGATAGTTAATTTTTGCAAAGTTACGAATATTAAACATTTGAAACAAGCCTCACCGCAACGCTTTTATCTTGGACGTAAGAATGTCAAAATCACAAAAAAGATACGCAACTCCAGTGCATTTATGACAAACACTATATATAAAAAAAAGGAGTCGCGTACCCGGCGGCAAGGAGAACCACCACCCTTGCCGTTCATTTTATTTTCTTAATTTTTACGTTTTCTACATAAAAGACGGAATAAACACGATTTTGTTACACATCGTTTAGTTAAATTTGATTAAAAGGAGTATAAATTTAGGGGCAGACCGGTGTTGTTTATTACTCAGTTGTTGGGCGAACACATCGGTTCGCACCTACAAAATTCAGTTCAAACGGAACACTATCGGCAACACATACTGCGTGTTGACAGGCTTGCCGCCTTGCATTCCGGGATTCCACGCCGGCATTGAAGAAACTACACGTACGGCCTCGGCCTCGAGCGCCTTTACAGCAGCATCACCGGCTTCCACTTTCACTTCAGTTCGTCCACCGTTTTTCTCTATGCTGCTGTAAGCCTGAACTTGCAACTCCTGTAACTCCATTCCACGACGTCTGAGTATGTCTATTGAGACACCATCTGCCGCGAGTATTTCCAGTTCTTCCTGTTTCTTTGCTATGTGGTTCTTCAAAGAAATTGCCTCTGCACTATAAACATATTTTGAATATTCACCCTTCAGCACATTTGCATCAACCACAGCACCCTCCTTGTTTACCAAAAAGCGTACAAAAACCTTACCCATCACCTCGGCATCACGCGCTGTCTGCGGAAACTTGATATTACGACTCAAATACTTCATAAGCTCCTGTTGCCCACCGGGGAATTCAGGCATCTTTTCACAGACCGTGAACACAGCCTCATTTCCTGCAGCCGAATTACTCTTCTCTTTTTTTATGTTTATATACATTACACCCTCCTTACCTGTTGCCTTTAATTTTTCCTGGAGTTCGGGAGTGAGGTCCGGAAATTTAACAATCTCAACGCTCTCAATTGTAACGGGGTCGATGTCATTTATATCACCATCGTATATGGCACCACCCGATACTACAAGCAGATTTTCCTTATTGCTTTCGGACATATATATGCCATTACCATTAACCTCTTTGGGGAGTTTATAGACAATTGGAAGAACAAACTTCACATTCACAGCCTCGCCCTTGTTCATTGCGGGCCTCCATTTTGGCATTGCCTTCACCACCCTCAAAGCCTCGGCATCGAGTGACGCATCGCCCGAAGAGCGCATTATCTCTACATTCTCTATTGAACCATCTGCCTTAACAACAAACTGCACAAACGCCTTACCTTCAGTACCGGCCGCCTTTGCCGACTCGGGGTATTTAAGATTATACTGTATAAATTTCATCATCTCCTTCATTCCTCCGGGGAACTCGGGCTGAATCTCGACAACCTGATGAATCTTATCGGGGTTATCATCGGCAAGTTCATCAGAGGTATTGTCATAAACATAGTCAATCTCAACACCTCCCAGAACACGCTCGCCACCCACATAAGGATTAGTAAGGTTCTGCAGTACTGACCTTGGGCCAAGAATAAGCTTAAAATCGGCCTTCTTGCTTTTGAAATATGAAGCATCGTTCTTCCACAGCTCACCATTGTTTACAGCATTTACAATACCGCACTCGCTGCACTTTACCGGATTCCGGAGAATTGTTGCATCATCGGCATAAATGCTGAATGTCATCACATTCTTATCCAGTTTAACATTCCTCAAAGGAACAACAAAGTAACCGGGTGCGTACCCTTCGCGGGCATTGTCGAACTCATCGGTCGTTCCACGGAAATAACCAACATTCTCTCCCTCTGCTCCCCTTATGTAAGCAATGCAGACACTCTCGTTGTTGCCGGTGCTCCCATCCACGTAACATAAATGGGCATACATCCATTCCTTGCCGGCCGGCAGCTTAAGAGAAGTCACTTTACTGTTTTTTTCTACACCGGAAATTGTGTCATCAGAAACAATTTCATTAACTTTGCCGGTAGGTTCGGCATTTGCATTCTCTGCTGTTGAGAACGAGAGCGCAGCAATTGCTGCAACCGGGAGTATGTACAAAGCCTTTGCACGACTCCACTTGTTTGATTTTTCTTTACACATCATAGTGATACGTTTTTTAGTTAAACTGTGATTAAAGCTGTTGGCAATAGAGTAGAGCCTTGCGCCAACGGCTTTTTTTATTATCAATAATTGGTATTGTTTTGCATTCACGCCCGAGGAAATAACAGCCTCATCGGCCTCGAACTCGTGTATATCCTTCAGAGTATTCTTCATTATCCACGCAAGCGGGTTGAACCATTGCATTATTATCACAGCATCGACAAGCATTATATCCCGTGAGTGCCCTGCCCTGACGTGTGCAGCCTCGTGGGTGAGTATCTCGTGCGCACCCTCGGCCATATCATTGTTTGACACCACTACCCAGCCAAACCAACTGAAAGGTTTCTCCTCGCCGCTGTGCAAACGCAGTTTAACATCATCCAGGCCGTACTGCTCGGCTGTGGCCTTTCTACTTCGCATAATAAGGCGCGACAACTGTACATACATAACCAACTGCCTTATTACAAGGAGCACTACGCCCAAGACATAAACAGCCAATACTATTATCTGCCACAATGGTGCAGCACTACCCTTTCCCTCAATGGGTACAGGGGCAACATCCATAACCGGAACAGCATCAGCCATTACAACAGGCTGCTCGGTTGTCTCATACATCGGCAAGACATCGACAACAGGAACCCCCACTTCGGCCACCCGGTCACCATTTTCAATAAAGTCAAAAACACCCTGCAACGGAGTACTCATCCCCACATTGACAAAAGGCAAAACCAATGACACCACAACAATGCACAGCAACAGATAGCGGTTGAGCTTGTGAAAAGTCTCGCGGCTCATAAAGAGCATGAAGAGCGAAACCAGCATCGCCAACAGAAGCGATGACTTGATTAGGTAAACAATAAATGCGCCCATAGCAATGATTATTTCTGTTTTTCAACCAATTCAATCAGTTCTTTAAGTTCATCGAGCGAAATCTTCTCCTCCTTTACAAGCGACGATACAGCATTCAGATACGAACTGCCGAAGTAACGGCTCACCACACTACCCAACGACAGCTTGCCATATTCGGCCTCGCTCACGGCAGCATAATAACGGTGGGTGTTGCCGAAAGCCTCGTGCGCCACGTAGCCCTTTGCCTCCAATCCACGCACAATTGTAGATATTGTATTGAAGTGCGGTTTGGGTTCATCGAGCAAGTCAATGATTTCCTTTACAAACAATGCACCTTTCTCCCAAAAGAGTTTCATCAGTTCCTCTTCTCTTTTTGTCAAGTTCTTCATAATATTGAGTTTTTTATATTATCAAACTATAAGATTTGTTGTAACGAACTATATTTTTTAGTTCACACCGCAAAGAACTATATTTTTTAGTTGACAAACTAATTTTAATAGTTAAAAGAAGTTAACATATAAAAAATCCCTTTATTGATAGGAGATATTGCCGTTCTAGTATTTACCAAAGGCATAAAAAAAGCGAATGACCGGCAGTGAAATAAACCCCAAAGTTTTTTGTCCAAACTTTGGGGTTCACTTCACAGTCATTCGCTTTTTAATATTATAACGTGAGTTCGATATAAGAATTTATACTAAAATTTAGCTTATTTTGTCATTCCGAACCTTGTGTGAGGAATCTCATTATACGCGGATTCAGAGATCCTTTGACAATCCTTGCTTATCGCAACCTACACGGCGCAAACTT
>JAFYWV010000001.1 GCA_017546505.1 Bacteroidaceae bacterium | reverse complement strand
TAGAGATGTTCTCGATTGCGTGCCAGATGCTCTCGTTAGACTGGTCGCCAATGAAGCTTGGATCGAAGTTCTTCTTGTAGAGAGTGTCCCACTCAGGAGCTACCCAAGTTGGATAGTGAACACCGTTGGTTACATAACCTACGTGGTTCTCTGATGGGAAGTAACCCTTCCAAATCTCGGCGAACATATCCTTTGACACCTTACCGTGGAGGCGGCTCACACCGTTAATCTCCTGGCAAGTGTTGCAAGCGAATGTTGACATACAGAAACGCTCGTTCTTGTCACCGGCGTTGATGCGACCGAGGTTCATCAAATCGTCCCAAGTGATGTTGAGCTGGCTTGCATAGCCTCTCATATACTTGCCGAAGAGGGCCTCGTCGAAGTAGTCGTGACCTGCAGGCACCGGAGTGTGAACTGTGTAGAGTGAGCTTGAACGTACAATCTCAAGAGCCTCCTCGTATGTATAACCGGTCTTGATGTACTGTGTCAAACGGTAGAGGTTGCAGAGTGCTGCGTGACCCTCGTTGCAGTGGTAAATCTCCTTCTTGATACCCATCTTCTCCAAAGCAATCATACCACCGATACCAAGGAGAATCTCCTGCTTCAAGCGGTTTTCCCAGTCGCCACCATAGAGCTTGTGAGTGATTGGCTTGTCGAACTCGCTGTTCATATCGAAATCGGTGTCGAGCAAGTAGAGAGGCACACGACCGACGTTTACTCTCCAAACGTTAGCGTGTACATAGTAATCGATATAAGGAACGTGGATTACAAGAGGTGTAACACCATCCTCCTCATATACACGCTCGATTGGGAGCTGGTTGAAGTTCTGTGCATCGTAGTTGGCAATCTGTGAGCCGTCCATTGAGAGCGACTGGCTGAAGTAGCCATAACGATACAAGAAACCGACTGCACACATATCAACGTTTGAGTCAGAAGCCTCCTTCAAGTAGTCACCGGCAAGGATACCAAGACCACCTGAGTAAATCTTCAACACGCTTGTCAAACCATACTCCATACAGAAGTATGCTACTGAAGGACGCTCTGCATTGGGCTTAACGTCCATATATTTGCGGAAATCGGCATAAACGTCGGCGAGCTTGTCAAGGATAGCCTTATCCTTTGAAAGTTCATCGAGTTTCTCAACACCCAACTTCTCCAAAAGAAGAACGGGGTTGCCACCACACGCCTTGAAAAGGTCGGCATCGAGCATCTTGAAGAGTTCTTTTGCCTCCTCGTTCCACACCCACCAAAGGTTACGTGACAATTCCTCGAGTGCTTTGAGCGACTCGGGAATATAAGATTTTACATCTACTGTTTTCCAACTAGGTTGGTTTGCGTTACTAATTGCAATCATATTATTTTTATTAAATGAATATTTCTTTTGTTATACAAATTTCAAGTTCTGCAACTTACATCAGACTCCTCACACACGTTCGGGAATGACATCATCCGCAAAAATCGCGCGAGGCTGTCATCTCGGACCATCGGGAGAAATCCCAATAAGCATTGTGTTTTACTGACGCTCCTTTGCAGCCACAAGAGCCACATTGTAAGCCTCGAGATAGTTCTTGATAAAATGCTTCCAAAGAGCCTTTTCGGCTATCTTTGCAACCTTCTTACGACAGTCATTGACCTCTTTCTCGGAAAGCTTCGCAAAGTTACAAATATTTTTTGTAATAACATCGGCAGCATCGAAATAGTTGCTGTCTGTTCGTGAGATAACCTCTACACCATCAAGCAATTCACCTCTGCGACCAAGCACCGAGTTCACCCATAGGCCAAAGCCTGCAAGGTTGGTGGTGATGGTTGGAATGTGGAACGCCGCACTCTCGAGCGGAGTATATCCCCAAGGCTCATAGTATGACGGATAGACACTAAGGTCGTTACCTATGAGAACATCGTAATAGTCCTTGTTGAAGATGCCGTCGTTACCCTTCAAATAACAAGGAACGTAGATAACCTTCACGCGGTTCTTGCCACTGCGGTTGTCAATCTGCAGGCCACGTATGCCACAGGCAATTGCATCCTCGTAGAAGTTATGAAGGTTGTGTGTGAGGTATGGGTTAGGCAGCGGAGTATCCCAGGCATCCTTGTCGCTTGCAAGGCGCTTTATCAAATCCTCACGTGCATCGCCCGACCAAGCCGGCACGTCAATGAACGCAACGACATCGCGGTCAAGCTCCTCGCAAGCATTCAGGCGTGCCATCGACTCAAGGAACATATCGATACCCTTGTTGCGCATCTCCATACGTCCGCCTATACCTATTATAATAGCGTCATCGGCAATGGTGTCGCCTGTGAGAGCCGCAGCCACGCGCAGACGTGCCTTGCGTGCCGCCTTTCTCTTTGCAGTAAAGTCCTTGCCTACAGGCACAAAGTCCTTCTCGAAACCATTCTCAAGTATCACATCACACTCACGGCCTACAAGCTGTTTGCACTCACGGGCAGTAATCTCGCTCACTGTTGTGAAACAATCGACGTTAAGTGCAGTGTTCTTTTCAACCGACTGCTTTGACTGCACATTCAGCTCCTCGGCCATCTGGTCGCCGTTGTAGCCGTCGAAATAGTCATACAGCGGCTTGCCGTTTGACGCAATTGAACGTCCTATGCTTGTTGCGTGGGTAGTAAATATTGTTCCCACAGCAGGCAGGTTCTTCTTGAGGTACAACGCTGCACCACCACTCTGCCACTCGTGGGCCTGAACAACCACATTGCTGCCGGCCTTAATATTTGTATTGTAGAAACTCTCGATAACCTTGCCCACGGCATAACCGAAAATCATCGAGTCGTCATAGTCGCCGTAGCCGTGCAGTGAATCCACGCCAAAATCATTCCACAATTGGCCATAGATGGCATCCTTGTCGTCCATATAACCGGTGTAATCAACCAACACCACTTTTGGACGGCCGGGAATTTCCCAGTGACCACAGCGCACTGTGAGTTTGTCGCTGTTTATTTTCTTGCGCCAAGCATTCCAAAGGCGCTTATCCTCGGTAAAAAGTGGATTCTCTTTCTCTTTCCACAAATCGGGACCAATGTAGATTGCATTCAATCCCTCAATTTCAGAAATTGTGCGGGCTTTTGTAGATACCACTGTATAGATGCCGCCCACCTTGTTACAAACCTCCCAGCTAATCTCAAAAAGATAATCGGGAAGCAATAAATCTTTCTTCATCACAAATTAATAATTCTCAAAAAAAATCTAAGGATTCCACACTCTTGGAACACCTTATTATATATACAAATGGAGAGAAAGCACCCCCTCTCTCAAAATGAAGTGCAAAATTACAAAATAACTTTTGAATAACCAAAGATTAAAATAACTTAAAAAACCAAAAAATCAGACAAAACACAACAAACGGTTAGCAATAAATTGCCAAGACGAACAAAAATGCCAACAAGAAAGGGTTTTCAGTGGCAGAGTGACGAAGAAACAGGTTTTAACAAAAATTCATTATTGCCCGCTCTGCATCGGCCGGCGTGTCAGCCAAAGAGAGCAACAAATTATTGTACCCGCCACTCTGCTGCAATCCCAGCAACAACGGATAGATTGGAAACTTACCGCACCAATATTCGCTGTCAAGAAAAACCATAGGGCTTGCATACCCCAATGTCTCATAGTGGTTCTGTGCCGCATCCTGGAATATCTCCTGCATAGTACCTGCGCTGCCGGGTGAATATATCACACCACCCTTTGCTATGGCAAGTAACATATCCTCGCGTATGCTGTTATCGAAATACTTTGCAATGTGTGTGGCAAACGGTGTCGCAGGCTCGTGCCCATAGAACCACGTCGGTATTCCAATGCTGCAATAATCATTCACGCGGGGCAGCTTCTCCATTAAGGCATACGCCGATGCCAGCCACTCCCCATCCTTGTACGACGGCGCCTGCGAGAGCAACATCAAAGCATCGTCAACCGCCATATCATCGCGCCCGGCAAGCCACACACCAAGATTCGCAGCCTCCATTGCACCCGGGCCGCCACCGGTAACCAACAGGCAACCCTGCTCGGCAAGATGTTTTGCAATAAGCACCACCCTGCGATAATTGCCATCGGTGCGCAAAAGGGCGTGACCACCCATCACCGCCACCACCCTGCGCTCATCGTAGTGAGATAGAAAATCGTGCAACGCATCACTCACCGAATGGTCGTGCAACGAGCGCGCAAGCGTCTCGGCAATATCAGCAGCCTGCTTGCCACACTCTATATAATGCCTGTATATACGGGTATCGTAACACTGACTAAAAGTATCGGGATAACGATAGTCATACCCCGCATATAGTGTTGCCGGGGTATACAACTGCGCCGGAAAAGGATTGAACGGCACAGGCAACTGTGGCAGCACACAGCAATCGGGCGCAAGCTCCGCACGCATCACATCGGGCATCGTACACCCGAAGAAAATACAATCCTCAAAACGGCACTGCACCGCATTGCGCCCGAACTCAATGTTCTGGAAGGCATACCCTTTGAGCACCGCCCCCGGCACAATCAACGGCAAAAGAGCATCGTAACTCTCTATTTCAATGTATTTGTTCATAGCAAGCAGAATTTTCATTCGCTAATATAGTCAAAAAGCGACAAATGGCAAAGTTTGAATGCTAAAAGCAAAGATTTACAGCGACGAGGCGTAACTGTTTGCCACACAAGGAGAAATAATTTTGCTCTCCGGAATTTTGTTTAGCAAAAACAAAATCTTTTCCGAAGAGAGATTTGCAAAACTGCAGTTTGCTGATAACCAACGTTATAGCTGTTGGCTATCAGCTTTTTTGCTAAACAAATAATAAGCATTCAAAATTTATATATTGCTGATTTACAATATTTTTTGACAGATTAGCACTTCGGTAAGATTTTTTATGTAATTTTGCTACATATTGAAATCTCTTAGAAAGAGTATAACAAAAAAAATAATAAACATTTAAAGTACTAATATGAAGAAACTGAATCTTTTATTTACAGCACTAATGTTAGTGTGCTGCATTGGAATGGCAAAGGCTGAAGGGGTAACTATCAATGGTATAAGATATGATGTAGATACTAAAGCTAAACAGGCAAGGGTATCTGATAGCAATTATTCCGGAGATATTGTTATACCAAGCGAAATCACGTACAACAATGTAGTATGCAGCGTTACAAGCATTAAAAATCGTGCGTTCGAAGGTTGCACAGGGCTTACAAGCATTATAATCCCTAACAGCGTTACAGGCATTGGAAATTATGCGTTCTATGAATGCACCGGGCTTACAAGTGTAACAATCGGCAACAGCGTGGCAAACATTGGACATTATGCGTTCGAGCGTTGCTACGGCCTTACAAGCATTACAATACCTAACAGCGTAAAAAGCATTGAATACAGGGCGTTCTGTAGTTGCACAGGGCTTACAAGTGTAACAATCGGCAACAGCGTAACAAGCATTGCATACATGGCGTTCTTTGGTTGCTCCGGCCTTACAAGCGTTGTAATACCTAACAGCGTTACAAGCATTGAAAGTGATGCGTTCTCTGGTTGCACAGGGCTTACAAGCGTTACAATACCTAACAGCGTTACAAGCATTGGAGAAAGAGCGTTCTATGGTTGCTCCGGGCTTACAAGTATTGAAATAGGTAACAGCGTAACAAGCATTGGAGATTGGGCGTTCCGTGATTGCACAGGGCTTACAAACGTTGTAATAGGCAACGGCGTGACAAGCATTGGAGAACGTGCGTTCTATAATTGCACCGAGCTTACAAGCGTTGTAATCGGCAATAGCGTAACAAGCATTGGAGATGAAGCGTTCTATTATTGCACCGGGCTTACAAGCATTACAATACCTAACAGCGTTACAAGCATTGGAAAAAGTGCGTTCTATAATTGCTCCGGGCTTACAAACGTTGTAATTGGTAACAGCGTTACAAGCATTGAATATGATACGTTCTATGGTTGTACAGGGCTTACAAGCGTTGTAATTGGCAACAGCGTTACAAGCATTGGAAATAGAGCGTTCCGTGAATGCTCCGGCCTTACAAGCATTGAAATCCCTAACAGCGTTGAAAGCATTGGAGAAAGTGCGTTCTCTTGGTGCGAAGGGCTTACAAGCATTACAATACCTAACAGCGTTACAAGCATTGGAAAAAGTGCGTTCT
>JAFYWV010000071.1 GCA_017546505.1 Bacteroidaceae bacterium | reverse complement strand
ATTTGCTCGACGTTGTAATAACGATAGCCTGTCCACTCGTCTACTTCGCAGGGAAATAGCAACCCTTTTTGTTCGTAGTGGCGCAGAGTCTTAACTGTTACTTGCATCATCTTTGAGAACTCTCCGATTTTTAACTTTGTTGATTTACTCATAATCGTACGATTCATTTGCTAGCGAGTGCAAAGTTAATATATGCCCTTGGGGACGAGTCAAGAGAAAAATGAAATATTTTCAGCAGAAAATTAAAAATAGGCAATATTATATGTCGCACTTGTATTGGGTCCTATTTTAGACTACATAGAAGACTACACACCAAAAATAAATTAGAGTTCAAACGATTTTACAAGCAAAGTCGTTTCACAATACAAAAGAATAATATCTTGTGTATAAACAAATTCGGCGGTAAAAAAATTTACCGCCGAAAAAGTGCAACCCGTGAGGCAGCTTTTTATTGTTAAAACCGATAACACCATTCGTTATTAACAATAAATCAACAGGCGTTTACAACAAAAAAGGAAATACTTTTGCAGCCGGAAAATAAAAACACGAAAAAAACAAAGATATACAAATATGACACACAACTACAGTTTCAAGAGTATGGTGAAAAAATATGTGAACAGCAGTGTTGTTCTCATTGTATGCGCCATACTTGCTCTTATTTTTGCAAACTCACCGCTGAAAGATGAATTCTTCAGTTTCTGGAATCAGGAGGTTTGCCTTTCAATTGGAGAATTCAACCTTTTCAGCCACAACGGACACCCAATGACACTCATTCAGGTGATCAACGACTTTCTGATGGCAATTTTCTTCCTTTCAGTGGGCCTTGAAATCAAACGCGAGATACTTGTCGGCGAACTTTCATCGGCCAAGAAAGCTATGTTGCCAATCATTGGCGCGTGTGGCGGTATGCTTATTCCAGTACTCTTCTTTTGGCTCACTTGCCCCAACAACCCCGATATGATGCGAGGCGTAGCCATCCCAATGGCAACGGACATTGCATTCTCACTGGGTGTGCTCTCAATCTTTGACAAGAGAGTCCCCATTGGCCTTAAGATTTTCCTTGCAGCACTTGCCGTAGCCGATGACCTCGGCGGCATCATTGTAATCGCACTTTTCTATTCATCAACGATAGACCTCAATTACCTGATGCTTGCCGGTGCGTGTGTAGCACTCCTCATCATCGGCAACAACAGGAAGATAATGTCAAAGAACTTCTACCTTGTAACAGGCCTTGTGCTTTGGTACTTTATGCTCAACTCGGGCATCCACTCAACCATAGCCGGTGTCATTGTAGCATTCTGCGTTCCCGGTTCGCTACGCAAGGGGGCCACACGCTACATTGAACGCATAAAGGAGAACATAAACACCTTCAACGAGGTTCACACTGTGGGCAAGCACAACACCGCAATACTCACAAACGAAGAGATACACAAGCTAAAGAGTATCGAGTCGGCTGCCGACAAACTAATCAGCCCGTTGCAGGAGTTTGAGGACAGCCTGCACAACATCATCGGTTATTTCATCATTCCGCTGTTTGCCTTTGCCAATGTAGGCATCGACCTCTCGGCAATGAACATAGGAAGCATCTTCAGCGGCATCGGACTCTCTGTAATCATTGGACTTGTAGCCGGCAAATTCATCGGAGTGTTCTCATTCTCGTGGATAGCAATAAAGCTGGGTGTTGTACAGCTTCCACAGGGGGCCGACTGGAAATCATTCGCTTCGGTGTGTATGCTTTGCGGCATTGGACTCACAGTGTCAATTTTCATTGCCGACCTCTCATACGCAGCGCTGGGCAGCGGAGTCTCACTCCTTTCCGAAGCTAAACTCGGTATCCTGTGCGGTTCGCTCCTTTCCGCAATCATCGGTTGCCTATTGCTGAACCGTTTCTTGCCCAAAGAGGCTTAAATTGTATTCTCAATAAATGACGTGGTCGTT
>JAFYWV010000070.1 GCA_017546505.1 Bacteroidaceae bacterium | reverse complement strand
CAACCCCTTACCGCTATGTTCTCCGAGGATAAGGTTACTGAAATTTTCTGTTTGGCAGATGAATTCTGCAAGTTTTTTGATGAGCAGCAAGAAAAATCAATGCCAGAAGCTCCAGTTGATGGCAAGCGCCACCGACGCAAGCCCAATCGTATGAGCGATGCCGAGATAATCGTAATCCTCATACACTTCCATTCTGGAGGGTTCCGCTGTTTCAAACATTACTACTTGCACTACATCTGTAAGCACTGCAAGCATCTGTTTCCCCAAACAGTCTCATATAACCGTTTTGTTGAACTTGAAAAAGAGGTGCTGTTGCAGATGACGGCTTTTATCAAACAGGTATTGCTTGGAGAGTGTAATGGAATAAGCTTTGTGGATAGCACGCCTTTGCGTGTATGCCGCAACCAACGTATTCTCATCCACAGAACCTTTGAAGGACTTGCAAGTCGTGGCAAATGCTCTATGGGGTGGTTCTTTGGGTTCAAACTGCACCTGATAATCAACGACAAAGGCGAAATACTGAATTTTGTTTTTACAACAGGCGGTGTTGATGACAGAGAACCATTGAAAGTGACGCGGAATTTATCAATGACGTGCAACTTTCTTTGTTCTAAAATTATATCGAACTCACGTTTTTTATAAACATTTCTTGTATGTTCACACTCTTGAGTTTGTCTAAAACTTCAAAGAGCCACATATATCCGACAGGTAGCTGTCTATTTTGTCAGAGCCATTGTCGTTAACAAACAAATGCATTTTAATGGGTTTGTGGCCCTCCTTGTAAATATCAAGTGTATAGTAATGGGGGTACTCCTCGTGAATGGAGATATATCCCCCCTTACCATAAGTGCAGATTTTTTCTCTGTTGGGGAATTTGCATAGCAGCATTACATCGGCTTCACATTGTGCGGTGTGCGAGTCACCTTCGTACACCGTTACATTCTCATCAATTATTCTGTTAACATCATTCTCGGTAACACGAACTTGCCAATAGTTGATATCATCCTTGTTGCATTTGACATCGACGGCAACTCCTTTCTTGAGGTTGGGTATCATCCAAGCATCAGCATCGGCATACTTGCTCATAACCGGAATATAGACTATACAATCACCGTCCGAAGAGGCCAAAGCAATCGGGTTATTCATAGTTCCTATATAGTCATTTCTGTGTAGCAAAATAAATTCATATCCTGGATAAATGCTTGTAAAAGAGTTGAAAGGCAACTGTACTTTACTCAAACCATATTCTTTTTTATATAGTTTCTTGAAGCCTCTGCTTACACCTTGGGGTTTATGCCTGTTGCGAGCTTCGGTCAACTTTTTCTGCTTTTCAAAAACCTTGTACTCAGACTGAGCCGATGAATTCAGACACGACATAGAGAAGATTGTCAATAATGCAATAAATTTTAGTTTATTCATAATTAGTTAATGTGAATTTTTTCAATGATTTTCAAAAATACACTATTTTCTCATAAATAATTATCTCTTGAAATTTATATTTGTTACTCACTAAAGAACCTGAACATATTGTACCATTCGACTTTTTCCTTTGCTGTTTGGCTGCCGTGCTCGAGTGCTACACGGTACCAGGCGGCGGCTTTTTGGTCGTCGCGCTTTGTCCCTTTGCCTTTTTCGTACATACGGGCTACCTTTTCGGCCGCTTCAGGGTGTCCGCCGTTGGCAGCGTGCAGATACCAATTAAATGCCTTCTTCTTGCTTTTCCTCACATAATAGCCATCCTCATAGAATTGGGCGAGCCTGTATTGTGCATTGGCATTGCCAAGCTTTGCGGCTTTTTGGTAGTAGCCGATGGTGCTTTGCTTGCGTAGCTGCTTTTGACTTAACTGTCGCAGAGAGTCGGACTTTGCGGTTTTCTGTGCAATGGTGTAGAGGGCGCGTGGCTCGTTCTTTGCGGCTGCGCGGCTGTAGTATTCATAGGCCATTGTGCTGTCCAATGCTGTGCCGTGTCCTGTGAGGTAGCAGTCGGCAACGGTGGTGAGCGCCTTGGCATATCCGGCCTGGCCGGCTCTCTTGTAGCAGATGAATGCAAGGCTGTCATTCTTTGCTGTGCCTATGCCGGCAAGATAACAGGTGGCAAGGTTGTAGAGTGCCCTGTCGTGTCCTGTGTTGGCAGCACGGCGGAATCGCCTGAATCCCTCGATTGTATCGCATTCTACGCCGTAGCCGTTCATATAGCATACGGCGCTGTTGTAGATGGCGTCGGGGTAGCCAAGTGCCGAAGCTTCGTTAAAGCAGGTGAATGCCTCGTCGAACATTTTGTGCTTGAAGAAACTGCGGCCTTCCTCGGTTTTCTTGAAACAGAAGGCGAGAATGTCAATGTTGTGTATTCCAACAACAGGTGTCTCATATATGGTCAGCTGGTCAATGCCGCTATTTTTATTCTCGGCACCGCGTGTTGCAATGTCGCTGCTGCTGTAGAATGTGCCGCCAGCGTATCCCTCAACGTCGACAGCAATTCTCTTTGCCGATGTGCTGTTGTAGAGTTCGACGGTGAGGCGGCCGTTCTTTGCTGTGATGTTTGGCGACCACAGGAGTGTGCGGCGGTAGTCGGCAGTGGTGGCGTCTGGTTTGACGGTGCTGTAGTCGGGCGAGTAGAACTGCTTGCTCTCGGTGTAACCATAGACCATTGTATAGCGTGTGGTGCCGCGTTGGGTGTATTCGGGTATAAGGCCATTCTGTTCGTCTTCTTCGCTGTTCGGGATAAAGCAGGCCACATAGTTAGGGATGGCATCGTGTGATAGTGAATTGATGCGGTCATTTAGTATGGCAGCATCGGGCGCATCGTCAATGCTGCCGTTTCTTGAGTTTATTCCCATCTGTCCATAGAATCCTTCGTAGTAGCTTCCGTAGTCGATGTTGCCTTTATTCTTGTGCGTTGCCTTGAGTATGCGTCTTCCTCCACCAAACTGTTTGCGGGTGTTCTCGTCGGAGCGGATGATGATTTCCTTGAAGTTCATCATTTTGCGTGGCTCAATGCCCTTGAGATATTCTATGTCGGGTACAGGAGTACTTTGTGAACTGTATTCGCCGTTGATGACCATAGACTGTATCCAGTAGCACCAGTTGAGGTTGTGGCGCCAGAATGCACTGCGCAGAATATCGGCTGCGGTGAGTGTGTTGTAGAATGCAGGGTCGTTGATGCTGTAGCGGCCGTCGTTGTTGGTACGGAATCCGCTGCCCATTTCGCGCTTGAACCCGTTGAATGAGTTGCTGTATATGCCACTTCCTGCCATCACGGCACGATCCAGTGTCGAAAGGGTTTCGGAACCTCCGATGGTTGCTGTGGGGGTATAGTTCGTAAATTCGTTTGAGCCTGTAAAGTCGTATTGCCACTGGTTGCCGCTGTAGTAGGACGATTTCTCGTTGCACAGGTAAGTAACATCCTGGGCATATTCCCACTCGTCAAGGAAATCAAGGCGCATTTCGCTGCGTGGCGGGCGGTAGTTGGCCTCGCGTTTCTTTTTCGACACAACCTCCACCTGCGAGATGAGGTACTCGAAGGGGTGTACCTTGATGATGCTGTCCCTAAAAGCAGCAAGGCGTTCCTGTGTAGTGGGCATTCCGGTGTTGCGCTCCCAATAGTGGTAGAGGCGCATCCCGGGCGAGAAGTAGCGGTCGAGGGCAAAGGCGAAGATGCTGTCACGACTGTCGTATGCAACTCTTGGCCCCATCAGCTTTGCCACGCGCTTGCCGGTGAAGTCTCGTGTCTGTATGCGGAACTCGCCGTTGGCATCGGTGTTGAACTTGTATTTGGTGAGCAGGCTGTCGTTATATGTTATGTCGAACTTTATGTTTGCGCCGGCTTTGTTGGTGACAATGATCCTGTCAAGTTTTCCAAAGCGTTTGTCGGGGCGTTTCTTTACAAAGCGTCCCTTGATGGTTATGCCGCGCTCAACGGGTTGCTCGAGCTTGGTATCGCGGCTGCTGAGCTTGCTCCAGTCGTATGATGTCCAGCCGTGGGTGAGCATTATGAGGTCCAGTTCCCGTTTGCGGTTTTCATTTTTAGGGGAAAAGTAACGTGCGGCATCCGGGATGTAGCCCTTGAGCTCGGAGCCCAGCAACATATATGTGTACATATTATAGGTATATGAGGTCTCCTGACGGTAATCGGCATCGCTCACAGAGAGTGAGAATGTACCGTAGCCGATGGGCTTGCCGTCCTCGCGCTCAATGTCGAGCGTTATCTTGTCGTGTGGGGCAAGAGCCAAATCCTTGATGTCTTCGCCGTCGCTTGTCACAAGCAGTTTGGCTGTTGCGTTGTCGCCGGTATGTGGCTCGGGGTGTGTGACAAAGAACTGGCGTTCGGCAAGCGGAATGCTGTCGTTCACAAACAGCACCACGCGGTTCACTCCCTCGCCAAGTGTGTTACGGTCAATGGCGAATAGAATGCAGGTGTCGCTTGAGAAGAAGCGTTCATAAAAGAATACCTTACCACGGCGCACTATGGCACACCCCATTTCACACTCTCTCTTCAGGTTGTTGCGGGTGGTTATGTAGAATGTTCCGTCTGTTTCTGTAACATCAATGGTTGCTCCCTCCTCCTCAATGTCGGGCAGGTCGAATTTCTTCTCTTTTTTGCCCTGTTTCAGTATAGCCCTGTACTTTACATCTTTGTGTGGGGTGATGGTGAATGTCCCTTTTCCCAGGTGCTCCGGGGTGGAGGTGAGCAACGGCTTGCCGTCGGCGGTGATGGTGATACTCTGCTCGCTGTTAATGCCGTCGTTGCCGAAGACCTCGTATGCCACGGTGCTTTCAATGCCATTTACAAGGTGTCCACCTTCGGGGTAGAAGTGCAGATCGCACGGTGGCAATTCGCTGTTCACCCACTTGACTTCGCGGTCGAGGCCGGTGAGGCTGTCGTTCTCTTCAACGTCTACAAGGAATGCCCTGCGGCGGTCCAGCATATTCTTGAAGTCCCAATTGTCGGCATTGACCTTGTCGAAGATGGGGAATACACGGCTGAAGATGGCCTCCTTGCCGCGGTTGAGCATATATCGAGTGTAGGCGCGTACCTCGTAGTAGCCCGACAGCAGCAACGGAGTAAGTTCGAATGAACCGTGGCAGCTGCCGTCGTTCCCTATCCTGTATTTGTCGGTCTTTACAACGTAGCCCTCGGGTGATACCAATTCAACATACAGCACGCGGCTCATTGTGGTGGGTTCGTCGTTCACACCGCTCATCACGTATGCCTTGAACCAGATGGTCTCGCCAAGGTAGTAGGCTGTGTTGTCAAAATGTAGATAGACACGTTCCTCGGGGAAGAGGCTCTGTTTTATGGCTGTGCGTATGATGATGTTGTCGAGGGTGTTGCGTGGTGCCTCGCCATTGCCTGCCGTCTGTGCAAGAGTACCTTGCAACAGTGTTGTGAGCAATAAAAGTATTATGGTTGTACGTTTCATTGGGTATGGTGTTATCTGATTGCTGTTGCGCCGGCCATCAGCGGCAGTAGTGCATTGTTGCCTGCAATTTCCATTGATGGGCCGTAGTGGTATATTATGTGTGCATCGTATTGCGTTTTGTGTTCAGCGTGCCAATGCTTGCGGGCAATGTTTCCGATGGCTGCTGCAGTGGCAGTTGTCTTTATCTGCTCAATGTCGGTTGGGGTGGTGTTGCCGGGTGCAGTGACATTGCAACTTATGATGTTTATATTACTTGCTATGCCTGCCTTTCCTGTTGTGAAACATATTATGATATCGCACTTTTTTATACCGTTCATCTTCAGTGCATCGTTTATTGTTGAACTTTCTATATCTATATATTCAATGTACTTGCCGGCGACTGCCTTTTCCTCTTCAATCTCGGGTGGCTCAATTCTTGCAATCTCCTTCGGCAGTTGTTTGTACGGGGTCTTTTCATAGGCTATGGTTGCTTTGCCGGCTGCCGGCAAACAGATTGCAGCTTGCATAGCTGTTTCTTCACTGTCTATTTTTTGTTGCGGCAGGAAACTTTCGGGTGATGTTGCTTTTGGTGGTGTGGTATATATGTATTCGGGCTGTGCAAATGCACCAATGTAGGCTGCCGAAACAGGTAACAGATAGAGCCACTTGCAACGTTTGCCGTAGCTGCTCTCTTTGCGTGACATCATCTTTATTCGTTTGCGTACGTGGCTTTGACTGAAACTGTTTGCCAATGGGAACGGAATGTTGCCGATGGCTTTCTTGAGTATCAGCATTTGGTAGGCCTGCGTGTTGCCACTCCTTTGCAGCACATATCTGTCGGCCTCGTATTCGTGTATCTCCTTGATATCGTTTGCCAAAAGATAGATGAACGGGTTGAACCATTGCAGTGCCTTTACAATGCTGATGAGTAGCATATCGTATGAGTGCCTACGTTTGATGTGCCCCTCTTCGTGCAACAGTATCTCCTTTCCGCACTCATCGTAGTCGCGTTGGGAGATTACGACATTTCTGAAAAGGCTGAATGGCGCTGTGTCACCTGCGTGGCAATAGATGGTCATTCTCCTCTGCCTGTCAATCCATAATGTTCCGCGTTTTATGCTGCGTATTGCCCCGATGAGGCTTGTTGCAAAAAACAGCGCGCTCACAATAACGCCCGTGCTGTATAATATGAATATGTTGCGTGTGGTTATAATCCGTCCAATACTTGCTGTAGTGGCAACCGGCATTGTCGGCACAGTTGTTTCTGTGTCGTTTACAACAGTTGTTCCTGCAATCTCTGCCGGCAGTTCTATTTCCACCGGGTAGCTTACAATGATAAATGGTAGCAGTGCCGAGGCTATGATTATACACAGCAGTAGCCTGCGGTTGAGCGTGGCGAATGTCTCCTTGCGAAGCAAAAGTGCGAACGGCAAGTAGAGTACCGCCAGGCCAAACGCCCATTTCAGTATGTAGGTGAGTATGCTTGTCATAGCTTTTTTATTTCAGTTCAATACGCAAGCGGGCAATTTTCTCGATCTCCTTGCCGTCGAATGTTGCCGGTGTCCAGCGTGGTATCTTTTGGGTTGTCTTTTTCAAACACTCTATAATCTCTTTTATAATTTTACTTTCGCTGTTTTTGCCGTTTGTGCTTGAGATTTCCGGGTTAGCAGAGTAGAATATGGCTTTACCGCTCTTTTTAATCTTCAGATAGATGTCTATGTATCCTTTTATGTTGTTGCGTGAAATAGTCCTGTCATTATTCAACTCTTCGACATATATGTTCTTTAGAGCCTTATAACCGTCGGGGTACTCCGGCTCGCTTTGCTCAATGTCAACATCGTATCCGTTTATGTTTACCTCAATGCATATATTCTCCTTTGATGCTGTGGGAAAATATTTACTTTCCAACTCCTTTCCAATGCTTTTGGCTGTGTTCTTCAGGAGTTTTCTTGCTTTCTCCACCGCTTTGTATTCAGTGCTTGAATAGTCGGGGCGCAGTCTGATGCTTGTAATGGAATTTGATCCTACAGCAATGTGCAAGCTGTTTATGTTGCTGCGGCGGGCAGTCTGCCACCTTGTGTCCCAAATTATGCAACCAATGTATTCGGTATCGTATATTTTACCTTCGTGGTCTATTTTCGCATTTATGAACGCGCTGCCGTTTATGCCATAAATCTCTCTCCTTTTTTCGTCTGTAATGTGAGCGTTGATTATTGATTGGATATCTTCACAAATCTTCGTTTTTTTTGCCTTTTGCGTTTTGCCGGCTTTGTAAATTATGCGGCAACTGTTCTTGCCGCGGTTCCATTCTTTATCGGCGATGATGTTCTTGCAGTTCTCTTTCAGTAGCTTTTTTGCGCTGTTAAAGGATTTCTCGTCACTGTTCCCCAATGTGGATAGTCTGCACTTTGTGATATTGATTCTTGTGGCTTCTCCCTCTTTGTTTGCCTTCACCTTTGCTGTGATTGTGGCGCCGGTGAAAAACTCGTTGAAGTCGAGTTCCTTGGAATATACTCCTTCAGTATTGCCAAGAGAGAGCTCGATGAGTTTTTCTCTGTCTGCAACAGTTGCCTTTTGTGCAAAGGCTGCAAAGTGCGTCAATGCAACAAGAAGAAAAAGTGTAGTGAAGCGTGAAACCGTGTTCATTGTTCTTTAATTATCTGTTTTCGCTTGATTTGATTATCTCCAACAGTTCCTTGATGTCATCCTCGGTCAGTTTCTCGTTCTGTGCAAAGAACTTCACCATTGACGAGCCTGAGCCTCCGAAGAACGACTCTTTCACATCCTTCATCACCTGGCCGGTGTAGGCTTCGCGACTGATGAGGGGGTAGTAGGTGTGCGTCTTGCCGCTGAGCTTGCGGTATTCTACGAATCCTTTGTTCAATAGAATCTTGAGGAATGTTGAAACGGTGGTGTAGGCTGGTTTGGGCTCGGGGTACTTTTCAATGATGTCGTGTATGCAACCGCCATCAGGCATATCCCACAGTGCATTCATAACCTGCATTTCAGCTTTTGTAAGTGTATCGAATTTCTTCATTGTATATATTGTTGATGGTGCAAATATATAACGAAGGTTTTAGAAATCTAAAGTTTTAGAAATTAAAAATGCTTTCTTGGTGAAGATTTAACTTTTATTATTAGTAATTGCGTTCCTCCCCTTTTTTGCCGGTAAACCTGTTCCTACACACAATAGAGTGGCGGAGTAAAAAATATGGTTTTTATTCTTTGTGGTATGATTCTTTGTAAGTTCACATATTTAACATAATTTTGCAATGAGTTATATTATATCACGCTATTGTACAGGTGAACAGCTATTTGGGTACTGTAAACATTCAATATTATTATATGAAAAACACAGGTTTCTTAAAGTCAAGAATCTTTGTTGCCGTTTTGTTATTTGTTGCGCTGGCGGCAAAGGTTGAGGCGCAGAACATTCAGCTGCATTATGATATCCGTCGTAATTGCGCTACATCTACCGTGGAGATGTTCCGTGCCGACAGTTATGGTAGCACATTCTTCTTCATTGATATGGATTTTGCTCCAAAGGCCGTTGGTGCCTATGGTGAGATTTCGCGCGAACTTTGCTTTTGGAAGGATAGCAAACTCAACTGGTTGTCGGCGCACATTGAGTACAATGGTGGTTTGAACAATGCAATGTCGTTTGACAATGCTTGGCTTGTGGGTGCTACCTACTCGGGCCACTCAAAGGACTGGAGCAAAACGTGGTCGCTATCGGCAATGTACAAGGCTATCCCCGGCAACGTGAATGTCAGCAACTTTCAGATAACAGGAGTTTGGAACCTTGATTTCCTTGACCATTGGTTGTCGTTCAACGGTTATATCGATTTCTGGCGCGAGGAGAATGTGCAGACGGGTACAAGGTTTATCCTCACGTCCGAGCCACAGCTGTGGGTGAACCTGAACAAGATAAGAGGTTGGGAAAAGGTGAACCTGAGCCTTGGTACCGAGGTGGAACTCTCGAACAACTTTGTTGCAAAGGGTTTTGACGTGATGCCTACATTGGCTGCAAAATGGACCTTCTGAATAAAAAATAAGTAAATCAATCAGTCTCAATAGATAAAAACAAAGAGTAATGTTAAAGAAATTATTTGGATTCAATCCTGAACAGACTACAGTCAGGACAGAGGTTGTTGCCGGTATCACAACATTCCTTACAATGTCGTACATCCTTGCGGTTAACCCGGCTATGTTCAGTGCGCTTGATGGAATGCCTGCCGGCGCAGTGTTCACTTCGACAGCCTTGGCGGCTGTAGTTGGATGTCTTGCAATGGCATTCATCGGAAAATTGCCATTCGGCTTGGCTCCGGGTATGGGGCTTAATGCTTTTTTCGTTTATTCTGTGTGTCTTGGTATGGGGTATCCGTGGCAATTTGCTTTGACGGCTGTGCTCATTGAAGGAGTGATATTCATTATCCTCACCCTTACCAACGTGCGCGAGGCTTTTGTGAATGCAATTCCTCTGCATTTGAGGAATGCCATAGGAGCCGGTATAGGACTTTTTATAGCTTTCATCGGGTTACATAGCGGTGGGCTTGTAGTAGCTGACCCTGCAACCCTGGTTACGCTTGCCGACATTACATCGGGGCAGGCACTTCTTTCTCTTATCGGTATTGTAATTACCGGAGTTCTGTATGCCAAGAGGGTGCCGGCTGCAATCTTGCTAGGTATTATCATTACGATGTTAATAGGTATTCCCGGTGGTATTACGGAGTTTAAGGGAGTTATCTCGCATCCCGAATCGATAAAGCCCATCTTCTGTCAGTTTCAGTTCAAAGAGGTCTTTTCGCTTGATATGCTTGTTGTGGTATTTACATTCCTGTTTATTGACTTATTCGATACGATAGGTACTCTCATTGGCGTGTGTGGCAAGGCAAATATGGTGGACAAGAATGGTAATATATTCAGAGTGAAACAGGCTTTTATGGCCGATTCCATTGCAACGACAGCCGGTGCAGTGCTTGGTACTTCAACAACCACAACATACGTGGAAAGTGCAGCCGGTGTTGCCGAAGGAGGGCGCTCGGGGCTAACTGCTTTTGTGATTGCTGTTTGTTTTGCCGTTTCGTTGTTTTTCTCGCCTTTGTTCCTTTCAATTCCTGCTGCCGCTACAACAGCTGCGCTTGTGATTGTGGGTATGCTGATGCTTGAGTCGGTGAGAAAGATACCATTCAATGACTACTGTGAGTCTATTCCTGCATTCATCTGTATAATAATGATGCCTCTTACCTATTCAATATCCAATGGTATTATGCTTGGAATGATTTCTTACGTGATGCTGAATGTGCTTTGCGGTAAGTTCAACAAAATCACTCCTGTGATGTATGTTCTGGCAGTGTTGTTTGTTTTGAAGTATATATTCATCTAAGCAATGCTATTGCTCATAAAAAATGCGGCCCGGTTCAATTTGAAGTGAACCGGGCCGCATTTTAAATTATCTTTCAGCCATATCTTCGTTAATTCTTGTCTGTCCATTGTTTGTCAGCAATGTGTCGCGTGTGTGTACATACTCTTTATGGGCTAATGAGTTCTCAAGGTTGAAATTGGAGCTCTCAACATCCAAAAGTCCACATATAACTTCATACATAAGGTCATTGGTAAAATACAGGTTCTTATTTGCCTTGAATGTGTTGAAACGTTCACGATGATGGCTTATGTAATTATCGGTACAGTGCAGGCTCATTGGTATACGCAAGAAATCGAACCCGTCAAACTGTGGAACACGTCGCTTGTCGGGGATGCAACCGTGGTCACTGAAATAGAGCATTGCGCTGAGATTGAGCCTCTCCTTTGCATATTCATAGGCTTTTTTCAATACGCTGTCTGTGTAGTGGATAGAGTTCAGATAATTCAACATATTGTCTTGTATACCTGGTTCTCCCCATTGGGTTGCTTCCTTGGGATATCTGTTTATAAAGTTGAAATGACTGCCCATCAGGTGCAACACGATAAAGTTGTTTTTCGTAGGGTCTATTTCATCAAGGAAATCAAGTAGTGAACCATCGTACTGCACTTTGTTTACTTCCTGCTCAGTCCATTTGGCAACATCACAGGTCTTTGCAACAAGCGTTACGGAGGTGTCGGCAACACCTATGCAGCCTTGGTTGCTGTACCAATGGGTGGTGTAGCCTGCCTTGCGTGCAATGTCTATTATGGAAACCGATTCGTGGAATTTTTTATTGTTGTATAAATTGCGCTCTGTGAGAACGCGTTCAAGGGTTGGTACGGTTTGGTTGGCACAGGAATAGGCGTGGGCGAAGAATATGTTATGCGCTTCGTCGGCCTTACACTCTTTTAACCAAGGCGAACTGTTATGCTCAATGTCGCTGAATGCACTGACGTATTCTTTTGAAACCGATTCTCCTATTACCATTATGTAGGTGTGTGGCTTCTCTTCTTGGTTTTTGGGGGTGACGGTCAAATGCGCAAGCCTTGTTTTCATTTCGTCGATATATAGCTTGCTCTGTTGGCTGTATTCTTTTACATCAATATAGGTCCTTACAAGCCCTGTACGTGAAAAGAGGCTTCTTTTTCCAATCCAGATATATTTACACATTGATATCGCCCAAATGCCCGAGGCTATAATGCCAACGATGGTGGGTCTGTTGCTTATTGTGATATTCTCTCCTGCAATGCAGCCTGCGAAAGCAATCAGTATGACAAAAAGTATTAATGCTATGGTATATGTAGGGAATGATTTTATGAACTCGTTTGCTTCGTTTCGGTCTGTGTCTTGTGCTGCTTGTATTCCGGCTGCATCAACGCAACTGTGGTAGATGAAAAAGTGCCCCCATTGTACAATGGCAAGCATTGTGACTGCAAATGCTACCAGGCCTGTCAATGAATAAAAAACGGTGGCTGCAATGTTGCCGATGATGGGCTCGAGTGCAGATATGAAGATACGTAATGATGTTAACCATCCGAAGAGGTATATGCCGTATGCAAGGTCTATGCGGTGGTCGTGGTCTGGAGAATTCTTATGGTTGCAGATATGATAGATGACAGGGAATGTCGCTCCGCAAAAAATGGCCAATACGGCATTGAACAGCATAGCCGCACTTGTTACCGGTATTTGTGATAATGCCAATGGAAGCATTGACAGAATTGATGCTATAAGGTAGCGACGCATCTGTAATTTTTTTGCATTTCTTGCTAATCCTTTGTTGAAAAGCAGGTATATTGCATAATTTGCCGCAAAAATAATTATCGTTGCGACAATGTATTCGGTAATTCTGATTCCTGACATATATATGGGTGTATGAAATTAAGTTGACCCTAAAGTGATTTCTCGACTTTAGGGTCAACTTAATCCTTTTACTTGCTGTAGTTTGTAACCTTTAGATTTGTTACCTTGCTCTTGAAGTTACCGGTCTTCTCAAGTGGGAACACGAGTGTGCGAACATAGTACATCTTGTCTTTGCCACCCTCGTTGTGGTAGATGGTTTGCTTGTCGAGTGTCTCTACGAGTTTGCCGTTTACATATAACTTGGTTTCTCTCTCGTTACCGCAGATTGTTACCTGTGCCTTCTCGCCTGGATAGAAACGGAAGTTGAAGGTGTTGAGGTAGCCGTCGCGTGAGAAACCTATTTTACCCTGTGCCGGGTCGGTAAGATAGAACACTGCGTCGCGTGACTCAAAGAGGACTGTACCGCTGTGCTCGTTGTTGTACTCGATGTCGAATGATACGCTGTAGTCGAAACCAATCTCTCTGATGCCTGTATTCTTTACAAGGTTTGTGTTTGCTGCAACATTCGCAACCTCGAGAATTGTGCGTTTCTCGCCACTGAAACGGCCGGCAATGTTAAGGCCGGGGGCATCGCTAAGTGCAAGGCGTGCCTTGTTGAACTCTTCGAATGGAATGGCCGGTTTAGCACCTGTCCACATCTTCACAGCCATTGTCTGCATTGCTGGGAACACACGGTAGTGGATGTCCTTGCAACTGATTCCGTTGCCTGCGTGGTCGTTCCAAACGGCGAACGAGCCGCCCTTGATTTGTGGGTGCTTCTCTTCGAACTTCTGGTTACCAATCTGTGCCGGTGTCCAACTGTCGTAGAGGAAGTTGCAGTTGAGGTAGTCGTAATAGTAACCTGCAGCAGGAACGATGTATGTGTAGCCATCGGGGATGCTCACTACATCGTAACCGAGCTTCATCATCTCTGTGGGGTCGGCATAACCGTTGTACCACTCGTACATCAATACGTTGTCAACCTTTACAGGGGTGTTGCCCTTTGCGTGTGTGAGTGCGCCCCAAACGCAAGCCTGCTTGCCATACTTTTCGGCCTCGCGGATGCAGTGGTCGGTGAAATAGCGGAACTTCTCTACTACGGCTGTGTCGCGGTTAGAGTACTCGTCGGTACCTACGTGGAAACGTGGGCCACGGAAAACAGGCTCCTCGCCACCGAGGTACTCCATAAAGAGTGAATCGACGAATGTGTATGTCGCGGGGTTGAAGAGGTCGAGGTGGTCAAGACCGTACTCCTTGCTACCAAGCTCGGGACGGTAGTGTACGAATGCCAATGAGTGAGCAGGAACGTCGAACTCGGGGATAATCTCTACACCCACGCGTTCGGCGTGCTTCTGCAACTCGATGAACTCCTCCTTTGTGTAGTAGCCGTCGCGTGATGCAAGGCCGGGGAAGAAGTCGCTCTCAAGGCGGAAACCCGATGGTGTCTTTGCCCAATCGTGGTTAAAGTACTGCTTGAAGGCATTGTCGTTAAGGTGGATGTGGAATGTATTCATCTTGTAGTATGCCATAAAGTCTACATACTCGTGCAGGAAGCTGATGGGGATGAACTTGCGGCCGCAGTCGAGCATAAAGCTACGCATCTCATAGTCGGGATAATCGACGATTGTACCCTTTGGCAGTTTGCCGCTGTTCTGCTCGGCAATCTGCAACAGTGTACGTGTTGCCCAGATAGCACCGCGTTCTGTTGTGGCCTCAATCTTCACATTGTTGCCAATGGTAATCTTATAACCCTCATTGCCAAGCTTCTTGTTGTTCTTGAGTGAAATTTGGATGTCGCCTTTCTCGGCCTTGCCTGCTACAAGTTTAAGTGCTGTTCCGGTCATTATTCTGTAGTCAAAGAAAAACTGTTGAGCGACATTTGCAGCCTCAGACTGTGACTTGCTGTACACGACCTTTGTCGCTTCTGTTATTTCAAACTCGCCTGTTGAGCCAACCCATTCACGTAGTTCGGGAATAACGAAAGGCTTTGCATTCTTGTCCTGAGCATTGAGCTGCGGTGTAAAACACAGCAATAAAACTGTGAGCAAAAGTGAAAAACGGTTTTTCATATTGGTTTTTTATAAATTAATGTGTTCGTTCCGATGTGTTACAATGCATATTTTGCAAATATATGTAAATTTTCTGATAAAACATATGAATGTTTTAAAAAAGTGATTTGCCCTTGTCTCTCAGTTCCCAAAAAGCTACAGCTGCGGCAGCTGCGACATTGAGTGAATCGACGTTGTGTGACATTGGTATGCGCACTGTATATGTGGCTTTTGAAATGGTCTCGGCGGGTAGGCCTTCACCCTCGGTTCCCATAATGATTGCCAATTTTTGTTCGGTGGTCAGCGTGGGGTGGTCAAGTGGGATAGAGTTGTTTGTGAGTGCCATTGCTGCTGTTGCAAAACCCATTGAGTGTAACTGCTCAATGCCGTCGTCGAGCCAACTCCAGGGGACAAGGAATACGCTGCCCATTGACACGCGGACTGCGCGGCGGTTGAGGGGGTCGCACGAGTTGCGGGTGAGCAGTACTGCGTCGATGCCAAGTGCTGCTGCCGAGCGGAATATTGCGCCAGTGTTGGTGGTGTCGACAACGCCGTCAATGACGACTATGCGGCTTGCGTTGCGACAAACCTCTTCAACCGATGGCTCTATGGGGCGCTGCATCGCGCAGAGTACGCCACGGGTGAGTGTGTAGCCGGTGAGGCGGGCAAGCAGTTCGCGGCTGCCGGTGTAGGTGGGTATATCACCGCAGCGTGCGATGATGTCGGCTGCGTCGCCGGTGATGTGTCTCTGCTCGCAGAGCAGTGCAATGGGAGTATAACCGCTGTTGAGGGCTACGTTGATGACCTTGGGACTCTCGGCAATGAAGATGCCTTTGCCGGGTTCGTATTCGCGGCGCAACTGTGCCTCGGTGAGTGTACCGAAAAGCTCGCACCCGGGGTGGTCGAGAGTGGTTATTTCAATTATTGGCATTGTGTTTTCTGTATTTTGCAACAAAAATATCATTATGCAGCGAGAGAGCCAATTTTATACTCCTGTATTTTTTCTAAAAATGACATTTTTAAACTATCTTCGCGCTGTAAATGAGTTTTGCACTGTGTGCTTTGTGTATTGGCGCAAAAAACTGTTGAAGATGGATTATCAGAGTTTGCTTGAGACGATTTATGATTCTGTTTTGCCGCTTGCCGATGAAGGGAAGGTGGCCGATTATATACCAGCGTTGGCAAAGGTGAGCCCCGACCATTTCGGTATGTGTATAAGCAACGTGGGCGGTGAGGTGTTTGCTGTGAGGGATGCCGATGTCCGCTTTTCCATTCAGAGTATTTCAAAGGTCTTTGCTTTGGCAATGTGCCTGGCCTTGAAAGGTGAGACCTTGTGGAAAAGGGTTGGTAAGGAACCTTCGGGCACAGCCTTCAATTCGCTTGTGCAGCTTGAGGTGGAGAAGGGTATCCCGCGTAACCCGTTCATAAATGCCGGGGCGCTGGTACTTGCCGACATTCTGCTCACATCGTTGAAGAACCCCGAGGAGGAGTTTCTTGCCTTTGTGCGCGAGCTATGTGGCTGTGACACGGTATGCTACAACGAAGAAGTCGCGCTCTCGGAGCGTGAGACGGGTTTCTTGAACGCTGCGATTGTAAATTTGCTGAAGTACCACAAGAATATTGAGTGTGATGTGGAGCGTGTGTTACACTTTTATTTCCTTATGTGCTCGGTAGAGATGAGTTGCAGGGAGCTGGCCAAGGCTTTTCTTGCATTTGCCGACCATTCAGGCGAATTCCGCCACGCGGGCGTAGAGCTGTCGCGCTCACAAATCAAGCGTATGAATGCCATTATGCAGACTTGTGGTTTTTATGATGAGGCCGGTGAGTTCTCCTATCTTGTGGGTTTGCCCGGAAAGAGTGGTGTGGGCGGCGGGATTGCCGCGATATATCCGCAGCGCTATGCTGTAGCAGTGTGGAGTCCGCGTCTCAACAGCAAGGGGAATTCTGTGATGGGAATGAAGGCGTTGGAGATTTTGACTACCGAGACGAGTGAGTCGATATTCTGATGTGCCGGAAATGGTTGTCAGTTCAAGAGCAGATGGTGAAAAAGTGTTTCTTGAGCAACCTTTTTTGTGGCGGATGGTTATTAAGGAGTAAGTATTAACTAAAATAGATATTATGACAATGTTAAGACGTTTTGTAACAGTGGTTGTTGCTTTGTTTGTGGTGACAACGGTGGCATTTGCAAAGGCAGGCGATTTGCCTAAAGTGTATATTCTTGCTACGGGCGGCACCATTGCCGGCTCGGGTAGCTCGGCAACCAATTCAAATTATACTGCCGGGCAGGTTGCCATCGGCACGCTGATTGATGCTGTGCCGGCAATGAAGAATGTGGCAGACATTGAAGGCGAACAGGTGGTGAACATCGGTTCGCAGGATATGAGCAATGCTGTATGGCTGAAATTGACAGACAGGGTTAATGAGTTGTTGCGCCGCAATGATGTTGACGCTGTGGTGATTACTCACGGAACTGATACTATGGAGGAGACGGCATTCTTCCTTAGCTTGACGGTGAAGAGCGACAAGCCTGTAGTGCTTGTTGGTGCTATGCGTCCGTCGACCGCCATAAGCGCCGATGGCCCTGCAAATCTTTATAATGCAGTGGTGGTGGCGGCTTCGGCTGCTTCAAAGAACCGTGGTGTGCTTGTCTGTATGAACGGCAAGGTATATGGCGCAGCTGACGTTACAAAGACAAATACTACAAGCGTTGAGACATTCCAGGCTCCGAATGCAGGTGCCGAGGGGTATGTGAACAATGGCGAGGTTTTCTATTATAGGCCAGTTGCCGTAGATTGCGAAAAGCGTCTGCACTATGTCCACAAAGGTGCTTTGTACAGTGATACACGCAGTCTGTACTTCGATGTGAGTGGTTTGAAAGAATTGCCTAAGGTGGGTATTGCATACGGTTACGCTGATGCCGGACGAGAGGTGGTTGATGCGATGATTGCCAAGGGGTACAAAGGTATTGTGTATGCCGGTGTCGGCAATGGCAATATTCATAAGAATGTATTCCCGGCGCTTGAAGAGGCTCGCAAGAAGGGAATCCTTGTTGTGCGCTCGTCTCGCGTGCCGACTGGTGCTACAACGCTTGACGCCGAGGTGGATGATGCAAAGTTTGGCTTTGTGGCTTCGTGGGACTTGAACCCACAGAAAGCTCGCATATTGCTGATGCTTGCGCTTACAAAGACACACGATTGGAAGATAGTTCAGGAATATTTCAATAACTTCTAAAATTACGCTTTATGAAAATGAAAAACATTGCTTTTGCGCTACTTGCATTGGTGGCTGGTACTGCTTCGGCGCAGGTGGCTGCAAACAGCACTATAATAGGGGGGAGAGAGGCAACTCTTTTTGAGCGCGTTGCAAAGATTGAGAAGAAAAACGATAGGTTCAATCTCTACTTTAATATGCACTATGCCTTCGATGCCGACTTCAACACAGCCGGCAACGGTGGTTTTGATCAGGGTGCTTTCAATATGCGCCAGTTCCGCATTGAGGCCAAAGGAAAAGTTACCGACTGGCTGTCATATCGCTGGCGCCAACGCCTGAACAGAAGCAATGACGGTGACGGCTTCATTGACAACTTGCCAAATTCAATAGACTTCGCTTGTCTTAATTTTGCTGTAAACAAAAAGTTCAGCATAAGCGTCGGAAAGCAGTGTGCTGCGTATGGTGGTATCGAGTATGACCTGAACCCGATTGAGATTTACCGGTACAGCGAGATGATAAACAATATGAGCAACTTTATGAGCGGTGTGATGTTCACTTATGATTTCACTCCAAACCAGCAGTTGGCATTCCAGGTTCTCGATAGCCGCAACGGCTCGATTGAGGATACCTACGGCGAGAATCTCGTTGCGAACAAGTTGCCGCTAATGTACACTCTCAACTGGAATGCGAATATGTTCGACGGTGCTTGGCAGACAAGATGGTCCGTGTCGGTTATGGACGAAGTAAAGGATAAATACATGTACTATGTGGCGTTGGGTAACCAGTTCAACTTTTCGCCAAAGTGCAATATGTTTGTTGACTTGATGAGTTCCTACGAGGGGATTGACCGCAAAGGCATAATGACAAATATGTTTGGCGGGAAAGACAACTTCAACGGTCACAATATGTCGAACACCCTTTACAACTCATTGGTGGCAAAGGTGAACTGGCGTTTCCTGCCAAAGTGGAACTTTTTTGTGAAGGGTATGCTTGAAAGTGCTGCCATATATGGTGGCGAAGAGGGTGTTGCCGATGGAAACTATCGTACTTCTGTTGGATATCTCACAGGTGTGGAGTATTACCCAATGGAAACAAATCTGCATCTTTTCCTCACTTTCGTTGGGCAGACACACCAGTTCACCGAGAGGGCAAGGGCTCTTGGACAGAGTGACTTCTCAACACAGAGGGTGTCGATTGGTTTCATATATCAGTTGCCTGCATTCTAATATTCTGCATATATGTTGTTACAACTGTTGATTGTACTGCTTTGCATAGTAGTGGGTGCGCGCTTGGGTGGTATAGGCCTGGGTGTGATGGGTGGTTTGGGTGTGGCATTGCTCACGTTTGTGTTCGGGCTGCAGCCGACGTCGCCTCCTGTTGATGTGATGCTTATGATTGCTGCCGTGATTTCGGCTGCGGCCTGTATGCAGGCTGCCGGCGGTTTAGACTATATGGTGAAGGTGGCAGAGCGTTTGCTCCGCAAGCACCCGCAGTATATTACCGTGCTTGCTCCGTTGGTGACTTATACATTTACTTTTCTGGCCGGCACAGGACACGTGGCCTATTCGGTGCTGCCGGTGATTGCCGAGGTGGCGAGGGAAACAAAAATACGTCCCGAAAGGCCGTTGGGCATTGCTGTAATTGCCTCGCAGCAGGCGATTACCGCTTCGCCTATTTCTGCTGCTACGGTGGCGCTGCTCGGGTTGTTGGCGGGGTATGATATTACGCTGTTCGATATTCTGAAGATTAGTGTGCCGGCGACTCTTGTGGGTGTGCTTGTGGGTGCTTTTGCTTCGATGAGGGTTGGCAAGGAGCTTGTGGACGACCCTGAATACAAAAGACGCCTAGAGGCAGGAGTGGTTGTGAAGAGTGCGTTGAGGACGGAAAGTTTGCTTTCGAAAAAGAGGGCGGTGGCGTCGGTGGCGCTGTTCCTTGCTGCAACATTACTCATTGTACTGTTCGGTTCGATTGAACAGTTGCGTCCGGTGTTCGACGGTGTAACGGTGGGTATGCCGCTTATAATCGAGATGGTTATGCTTGCAACAGCTGCGCTCATCTTGTTGCTCACAAAGACTGATGGCGCAAAGGCGGTGCAGGGTAGTGTGTTCTCGGCCGGTATGCAGGCTGTGGTGGCAATATTCGGTATTGCCTGGATGGGCGACACTTTTATAAACGGGAATATTGTGGAGCTGAAGGGTGCTGTTGAGGGAGTTGTTACCGAGATGCCTTGGCTATTTGGCGTTGCGTTGTTTGTGATGTCTATATTGCTTTACAGTCAGGCTGCAACGGTGCGCGCCATAGTGCCGTTGGGGATTGCGTTGGCAATATCGCCAATGATGCTCATTGCGCTGTTCCCGGCTGTGAACGGTTATTTCTTTATACCGAATTATCCGACTTTGGTGGCGGCAATTAATTTTGACAGTACCGGTACCACCCGAATTGGAAAGTGGGTGCTTAATCACTCGTTTATGTTGCCGGGGATGGTGGCGACGGTGGTTTCAATTGCCGTTGGCCTGTTATTGATACAGATTTATTAGGGGCTATTTTTTTTGATTTAAGATATGGATTTTTTGACTTCGGGGAATGTTATTTTTGTAGGTTCTATTTTGATTTTTTGTAGTATTCTCATTACAAAGGCGGGGGGTAAGTTCGGAATGCCTACTTTGTTGCTGTTCTTGCTTGCCGGAATGCTTTTTGGCAGCGATGGGTTGGGAATTCAGTTCAGCGACATTGCTCAGGCACAGTTTGTGGGAATGGTGGCTTTGTGTGTGATACTGTTTACAGGTGGTGTGGAGACTAAACTCTCCGATATAAAGCCGGTGCTTGGTCCTGGATTGACTCTGTCGACAGTGGGCGTGGTGTTGACAACGGCTTTTACCGGTGTTTTCATCTATGGTATGTCGTTGTGGGGGGTACTCTCTTTTGAATTGCCGTTGGTTGTCTGTTTCTTGCTTGCGGCTACTATGTCGTCAACCGACTCGGCTTCGGTGTTCAATATTCTTCGTGGAAAAAATATTAATTTGAAGAATAACCTGCAGCCGATGCTTGAACTTGAGAGCGGTAGTAATGACCCTATGGCGTATATTCTTACTATCGTGCTTATCCAGTTGGCACTGACTCTTTGTGGTGAGGGTGCTGCCGCGATAGAGACATCGGAACTGGTGGTAGACTCGCTCAAGGTTCTTGTGCAACAGTTTGCCTCGGGTGCTATGATTGGTGCTGGCGCGGGTTTTGCTGCTTCGTGGTTTATGAACAGAATTAACATCAGCAACATCCCGCTCTACTCGATAATGTTGTTGAGCATCGTGTTTTTTACTTTCTCGGTGGCCGATATGTTGGGAGGTAATGGTTATTTGGCTGTGTATATCACCGGTATAATTGTCGGCAATAAGAAAATTAAGCACCGCAGGCAGGTGGTGGCGTTCTTTGACGGTATGACTTGGATTATGCAGATTGGAATGTTCTTGTTGCTTGGATTGCTTGTCAACCCCAGTGAAATGTGGAAGACTGCACTGGTGGCGTTGCTTGTCGGGGCGTTTATGATGTTTATTGCGCGTCCGTTGAGTGTCTTTTTGTCGCTGTTGCCTTTCAATAATATTTCTCTTTCATCAAGGATTTTTACTTCTTGGGTGGGGCTCAGAGGTGCTGTGCCCATTATCTTTGCAATGTATCCGGTTGTAGAGGATGTGCCGGGTAGCGATGCTATTTTCAATATCGTGTTTTTTATAACGCTGTTGTCGCTTGTGTTGCAGGGAACAACAATTGTTGCTGCAGCAAAAAAACTGGATTTGTTGCAACCTGTGGCAGCTGAAGGACAGTTTGATGTAGAACTGCCCGAGGAGGCCGGTGAGCAGAGTGAGATTGCCATAACAGAGGAGTTGATTGCCGAAAAGGGAAATACCTTACAGGCATTGGCTTTGCCGCGCGGTATGCTTGTTGTTTTTATCAAACGTGCGGAAAAGTATATTGTCCCCAATGGTTCGGTGGAATTGTTGCCTGGTGACAGATTGCTTGTAATTGCAAGTTCTGAGATAGAGGAGGGGAAATGAGCGGAAAGATGAAAGCGGAAAGATGAAAGATGCGGTTAAGCGAGCGCAATGCAAGTTACTTGCAGATTGTACAGCGAGCGATAGCAGGTTAAGCGCACGAAGTGCGGTTAAAACTGAAATGGGAAATCGGAAGTTTCGTGTAGTCTGATTGCTCAGTTTAGCGAGCGCGTGTAAAACTTGTTTTAACTTCTGTTGTTGGTGAACGAAATATCAAACTGAAGATAATTGAAAGCGACCGGCAAGCCGGTCGCTTTCGTTTTTGACAGTCGGCCTGTAAGCCGGGTTCTGTACCCCTTGTAGGGTGTCTGTCATTCATCTATGCAAGGTGTCACCACATTGCTAAAGCGTTCTACCCTCCGGCTTGGGCGAGCAACCCTCAAGCGCCGGTTTACGTGAACTTGCAGCCTCCAAGACACACGGCCCGTACATCACTGCACGGCCGGTGGGCTCTTACCCCACCTTCTCACCCTTACCCTTGCGGGCGGTTTTTTTCTTCTGCGTTACTCTACCTTCGCAGGCAGCTTTCTGTTAGGAAGTGGAGTGCTCTATGCTGCCCGGACTTTCCTCCTTTGCCTTTCGGCAACGGCGACAGACCGTCCGACTGTCGTTTATATCTGTTGCAAAGGGTTTTATGATAGAACTTGTTGCTTTATGTACCCCTTTTGCGTAATTGTTTTGCAAAGTTAAGTCAAAGCAGGATAATATGCAAGTCCTTTTTAACAGGCTTGTATTAGATAGATATTTCTGTTTAACATATTTTAACAATAAACTGTTGTGATATTTTATGCAATTCACACTCTATTGTGGTGTAAGGTTTATAAATGACCGGCTTTTGTGCTTTTACTTGGATGTAGCATTGACCGGCAGCCTGTAGCGTTTTTCTGCTTTAACCGTTATTGGCTTGCTATAATGTGATATCAGGGGTTTGGGCAGGTGCTTTCTACTTTCACCTGTTTTGTATATATCACGGTGGTGATTTTTGATATTATATTGGTCAATGATTATTATAAAAAGGTATTTGTGCAAGAGCCGGTTTTGTTTTTATAATCTTTTTTAACGTCTGTGATTTGTATTAAGTGTAAAGAATTTATATTTTTACGAATTTAAATCGTATCGAAACAAAATGAGGCAATTAAAAATTACCAAAAGTATCACAAATCGTGAAAGCGCATCACTGGACAAGTACTTGCAGGAAATTGGTCGAGAGGAACTCATTACCGTTGAAGAAGAGGTGGAGTTGGCACAACGCATAAGAAAGGGGGACCGCCGCGCGCTTGAGAAGTTGACACGTGCGAATTTGCGTTTTGTGGTTTCTGTTGCTAAACAGTATCAGAACCAGGGACTCAGCCTTCCTGACTTGATTAATGAAGGTAACTTGGGATTGATTAAGGCAGCAGAGAAATTTGATGAAACACGTGGCTTCAAGTTCATCAGTTATGCTGTTTGGTGGATTAGACAGTCTATTTTGCAGGCGCTTGCCGAGCAGGCACGTATTGTGCGTTTGCCATTGAACCAGGTAGGTTCATTGAACAAGATAACAAAGGCGTTCTCTAAATTTGAACAGGAGAATGAACGTCGTCCGTCGGCCGAGGAACTTGCCGACCAACTTGACTTGCCTGTTGACAAAGTGGTAGACTCTTTGAAGGTGTCTGGTAGACACATCTCTGTTGATGCGCCCTTTGTTGATGGTGAGGATAACAGCTTGCTTGATGTGTTGGTGAACGACGATTCTCCTATGGCTGACAATCTGTTGGTGAATGAGTCTCTTTCGCGCGAGATTGACCGTGCTCTATCTACACTCACTGACCGTGAGAAGGAGATTATACAGATGTTCTTTGGTATTGGTATGCAAGAGATGACACTCGAGGAGATTGGTGACCGCTTTGGGCTTACACGTGAGCGTGTACGCCAGATTAAAGAGAAGGCGATACGCCGATTGAAACAGAACCAGCGCAGTAAATTATTGAAGTCTTATCTGGGATAATTCTTTTATTGAAATTGAAGTATGCTCTTACTATTGCAAAAAAACAATAGTAAGAGCATACTTTGTTGAATAGCATATTTGGGGGAGCAATCGCTTACGTTTGTAAATGGAGCTCGAACACCCCTTGACGAAACAAACCAAAAAGGGTGACTCAAAAGTTTCTATTTCAGACAACTCCCCCTCCCGCTAACAGCGGGGATATAGCCTGTTTACAGACTGTTAACCGTAAAAAAGCCCTCTTATTATACACAATCCCCATGCATTTGCCTGGGGATTGTTATTAGATGGTATTTAGCAATTTATTGACTCGCTTTTTCGCTTTAATCACAGACTGGTCGCACACTCTGACGGTAGTTGCGGTAGTTGTAGTTCCTGCCGTAGCGCTCGCCGTCGAAGTCCAGGCTGTACGCATTGTTGTTGTAGTCATTGTGCAACGAGCTAGACCAGTAGTAGCCGAGGCCGTCACAGCCGTCGAGAGCCGTATCGTCGCTGCGTCTCGCAGCCGGGAGGAAGATGCTGTTACCGTTAGGACCGGTTACATTGTAACCGCTTACGCCATAGAGGGTTGTCCACTCCCAGATACAGTTGTTGCTGAGTTCTTTCAGCTCGGACGAAGTGGGCATTCGCCAACTACCACCCCATTTTACATTGGCAACATCATCCTTGAGGTCGAGGGTGGTTTTATTGTCAACTGTGCCATAATTGCTATTTGTGCAATACTTGGTCATTTTATAGTAACTACCATTGCACCATTTATAGGTTTCCCATGAGTAGTTTTCTTTTTCCTCGGTCTCGCCCCAAGCGTAGTGACCACCAAACTCCTCGGGTTTTGTTGCGCCAACGTTGCAGGTTGCCCATTTGACAGAGAGGCCTAAATCAATAGCTTCACATACTTGTGGCAGTGGCGCAAGTTGTGCCACAAGTTGATAAGCTTTTCCTTTTTCAAAGTTTTTTGCATTCACTTTTGCTTCAGCATTACCATTTCTTATCGTTAACGTTTTACCTGACATATCAACAGGTGCCATCATAAAGTTAATCACTACATCTTCGTTGGCGGCTGTGGTAGTCACATTTTTTAAATCAAGTTTCAAACTGCTTGTCGTTTGAGTGGGTACGATGGAGGGAGTGGCAACGCTTAAATCTATATATCCCTTCTCGACAAAGATTTCTTCATCGGCTGAAAGAGTAACGGAAGAGAGAGTTTTCTTTTCGGGCATAGTGATTTTTAACTGCACCAAACAGCCTAAGTGTTGCATATCAAATGCTACAACTCCATTAGATGGGGTCGCTACACTTGCCGCCATAAAGTCGTAAGTACCAATGTGGGCGGTGTTATTATTGCCATTTTGAGTCTGACCAAGGTAACTAACCGGAATCTTGGTCATATCACGGTTTTCGTAAACGTGTGGATAGTATGCTGCGTAAGTTGCTGATGACTTCAAAGCCCAGCCACCACCAGAGAATGTTGCAGTCTGTGTACCTGCGCCTTCACTCATTGCAAATGAGACTTGATCTCCTTCATTTGGGAAGATGCCAATAACATCGTCTTCGTCCCACGTAAATGACGCTCCGCTTTCGGTGATAGAAACGGAAGAGCGTGTTTCGCTGTCAATCAGGAAGTTCTTACCTGTAATGCAAATTTCCTTTATAGTTCCGTCGTTATTAGAAAAAGGAGTGTTTTCAATCAATGCTTCTTCTGAACATCCTACTACAGTAAGCAAGGAAAGCAAAACTGTTACTTTTGTGATAAACTTTTTCATTATGTATTTCTTTAAATTTGTGTTATTCCCATAAATTACCCCAAGATCCTCTTTTTTCATTTACACCCCATCCCATATCAGGGTTTGTTATAGTGGGGTCTCCACTTCCTGCAAGGATTGATATTTTTAATTCCATTTCCACAATTTTCATTTGTGGCTTTTCGTAATGTCGTTTAAGACAGTCTCTTTTCATATTTTTCTTTTTAATTCTTTCCAATTCCCAAATGAAAGCGGATAAAAAATAAGGTGTGGGAACTATATTGTTTTTATCCCTAGATTAGGCCTTCGCATTGCCTTTGGAATGGATAAAAACAATAGCCCACACCAAAGGTTATGTAAAGAGCCAATAATGGCTGTACAAACCAATGATGTGGTGCTATTGCTTACTATCTTCATTCCAAAATTAAAGTTGCGAAGTTTAATCTAAGAAGATAATTTCAATAACACCTTTAATAATAAAAAATCATTCTCTCGCTACCACTGTAGCCAAGAACATCGCAAATGTAATTAAAAGGTTTTAGTAAAGCAAGAAACACTTTGCAAATTATTTCCTTTGAGATAATGCTTGTAATAATAAGGTTGCGACAAAATTTGAACAGGGGGTGTATTCAGTAGTTCTCAACCTTAATTATTCATTTGTGTTTTTTTGAATGTTTGATAAAAAATGAATTTACCACTGAACCCTGATACCTTTTTATACACACTACGTCGGGTGGATGCCACCCGACGTAGTAAATTTGAATTTGTTTGTTGTATATTATTTAATCTCTTTCATTCCGTATGTTATGGTGACATTCAGACCTTCTTCTACATCATTTTCTACGTTTTCGCTAATCATCAACATATTGTCTAGGTAAGATATGTTCACAGTTCCACCAATATATTCGTCTTCAATATCTTGAGTGTTCCAAGAATAACGCAAGATGCCTTTAGATTCGTCTTCCCACTTCCAAGTAGAAATACCAATTGCGCCATTGTTGTAATCGACCATATATGAGCCAGACTTTGTAAATATGAGAGAAAGTGGCTTTGCGCTGTTGTATGTTTCTGCTATGTTTTTTGCTTCTGCCTTCATCTCTGCTATCTCCTCTTCATCATACTCTTCTCCACTTATCTTTATTATCCAATTGAAATAATCTAAGAACAACTGTTCAATGTTGTTGTCATCAACAAGCTTCTCGAATTTATATGGACCGGCTTGTACTTTAAAACCGAATTTTTCTATGCTCCAACTGCGGCATAGGTTGTTTGTTGCATTGCTTGATTCGTATGTTTTTTCTTTGCGCGCGCCAATGCTGACAGTGTTGCCGTTCTCAAGAGCAATGTCCAATGTGTATGCGTTTTCGCTGTCGGTTGTGATTGTTACAATGCCATATCCTTCGAGGTCGTATCTGTTTTCGCCAAGAGCTGTGAACTTGCCATAGATAATATTTCCATAGGCCGATGCACGTGTGGAAAGCCCATTTATTTTAAGTACAGTCTTGTTTAAGAAACTGAATTCTTTGTTGTTCTCTGTGTTTCTGTATGCTTTGCTATTGTATATATAGTAATTATTTGTTACAATGTAGTTTCCACTGGCTGTGAGCTCTAATGAATTTATGTTGGAAGAGCTGTCCGTGATTTCATACTTGGCACTTATGTCTTCATACTCGGGAGCGGAGAAAGATACTTCTTGTACTTCATCCTCGTTGGTACACGCTGTAAACAGTGTGAAACTGATAGCTAAAAGTAGATAGCTGAATAATTTTTTCTGTTTCATAATTGCATAAAATTAATTGAACATATTTTTAAAATGAATAGTTTTTTGAGTATTCAAGGGTTTATACATTGGCAAATATAGTTAAAATAAATTAATGGGGAATGTTTTCGTTTGTGAAATTTCAATTACGCACCAAGTGTGGGTTTGCTATCTATGCTTTTGTTGTGCTATTCTGGTTTTTTATAGTTTATTGTGTATTATCTCTTTGTTAAAAGTTGCAATAAACTTTTAGAAGTGTCAATATTTGTGTACTTTTGCAGATATTTATGATTTTTGATTGATATGAATAGATTTATTTCAATACTGCTGCTGTGTCTGCTAATGCCGTGTGCTACTTTTGCAAATGGTGGTGGAAAGAACGGGGAAAAGAAGAATGCTGAAAAAACGGTGTATGTTTGGGGTGTTTCGATTGCATTCCCCGACTCGGTGGTGTATTTTACTGAAATACAGCCAATTGATGGAGCGGTTCTTGAGAACAAGTTGTTGCCTAACCGCCATTTATACTCGTATGAGCTAAAGGATTATATGAGTTTTGAAGAGGGTAAGCCAGGGCGTACTTCATTCATATATTTCTCTACAAAGCGTTCTAAACTTGAGAAGAAGGAACTGAAGATTAGGAGAAGGCTCATAGAGCGTGAAAATAAGACTGTGCGCTATCTTGGTGGCAAGTTCAAGTTTACAAAGCATTGATTGGGGTGAAACGTTTGCTCGATTTGCTTATATGCAGGGTAGGGGTGTTTCTGCTTCTTGTGCTTGTATCGTGTGAAAAAGAGACAATGACAGCCGGCGGCACTACCGGTACAGGACAAGAGGGTGACACTGTGCGTAAGACCTTGCTTGTGTATATGATGGCCGAGAATACCTTGAATGATTTTGCAAAGTCCGATGTTGCCGAGATTTTGAAGGCTGTACCTGCTATCCCCGATGATTGTCGTCTTTTTGTCTATGTCGATGACTGTGAATTCCCGTTGCTTAGTTGTTATTCCCGTTTGAGTAGCGGTGATGTCTCTTGTTCGGACATTGATGTCTTTACCGAGGATGTGTGCTCCAGTGATACGGTTGCTTTAGGTACAGTTTTTGATATTATTCTTGATGATTATCCGACAGAGTCTTTGGATATTGTATTGTGGTCGCACGGCGACGGGTGGTTGCCCGATAATTCCCGTACGGCTCCTATGCGTACAATCGGTATAGACAATGGCAAGAATATATATAATGACCGCACTACAAAAGCTATTGAAATTGATGAACTGGCTGCGTTGCTCGAGCGTTTGCCGGTGAAGGTAAACAGGCTTATGTTTGATGCCTGTTTTATGCAAGGAGTGGAGGTCGCCTATGCTTTGCGCAATGCTGTGGAGTGGGTTATTGCTTCTCCTGCCGAGATTCCTGGCGATGGAGCTCCATATGAAACAGTTGTCAATGAATTTTTTGCTTCGGACGGTGTGAAAGGCATTTTGGATGCTTACAATGCCGCTTATGAAGGTGAGGCAATGGGGGTTGTCCTGTCTGCTGCGTATATGCCTGCTATGCAACATCTTGCCGATGTCTCCTATTCAAATATTTGTAATTATTTCAGTTCTTCGGAGAATGCTGAATATGCCGAAGCCTTTTCTTATCTGCCGGGAGGCGCTTGGGGGATGAATGGAGTCCTGCCCTGTTTTTACGATGCCAATGCTGTGATGAAGGCGTGCCTTCCCGAGGCTGAATATGCTGTGTGGAAAGAGGCTCTTGATGCAGCTGTTCCCTATGCTGTGACTACAGGTAGTTGGTTTTCAATTTATTCCTACAATACACATCCCGTCGATAAATCTGTTTATAGCGGTATTTCAATGTATGTGCCACAGGCGTCGAGCCGTTATGCTACATTGAATGTCGATTTTGCAGCAACCCGGTGGTACAGTGCTGCCGGGTGGAGCACTGCCGGGTGGTAATGTCTTTAGAATTGTATGTGGAACTCTGCGCGTATGCCCCATTTTTCTATCCCCGGTAGGTCGCGGTATGTGAGTCGTCTCACATAGTCTATGCGCAATACCTTGAAAATGTTTTCTATACCTATTCCAATTTCCATATATGGCATTGAGCCAAGGTAGTGGTATTCATCATTTTCGTATGGGAATTTAAACAGATTGCCGGTGTTCAGTGGGTTGGGGCGGTTTTTCTGGCTCAGGTGCCCGAACATTCCGCGGAACGATATCACCTCGCGCCAATTGAGTTTCCGTATAAGAGGCAAGCGGTTGAATATCAGCCCATTCATATTGTATGTCAGGTCCCACGATGCGTATTCGTCGTTGAAGAATTCCATTGCGTTCATAAGCGAGTATGACTCGCGTTGGATGGTGTATGAGAGGTTGGCATTGGGGATTATCAGCATTGGAAAAGGAACCTGATTCCACACTTTTCCGGCCTTTATTATGCAGTCTGTGTATCCGAATGCCGAGAACCAGAAACGCTTGTAGAAACTGAATTCGGTGTGTTGGTAATTGTATTCGCTGCCCAGGATGCCCTTAATGCCGACACGGTGCGATAGCTTGAACACCGGATGTTCCGGCGTGACGGAGCGGCGGTTCCACTTGCTTTGTATGAATTTTTCTTTTGGGGCGTAGCGCAGGCCTATCTCAATCTCGGAGCGGGTAACGTCGTTGACAAATGTGCTTGTAGTTATACCGTCTGTTGTTTGCGTGCGTTCGAATGGGATAAGGTGGCTTGCTATGTCCTGGCGGTGTCGCAGGGCTATGTTGAACGAAAAGTGGTTATAGAACTCTTTGGTGTATGTCAGTTCTGCTTTGCGTATGTAGGCAATCTTGTTGTCCTCTTGTCGCTTGAGGCTGATGAAAAGGTTGTCTTTGTTTGTGTAGAGGTAGCTCTGGCCATATTGATAGATGTCATTCTCATAGTGCAGGCGCAGCGAGTGGATGGGGAATTCATTGGGATGCTCATTCTTTTTCTTGAATGAGTATTCCATCTCGCCCATATATTTCCATTTTTTGTCGCTGATGCCGTATGCTACGTAGAAACGGCCGAACAGGTGAGGGTTGAGGTAGGCCGATGTCATTGCACCGGTGCGCAGTCGCCAACCTTCAAGGCCGTTGTTGCTGATGGTGGTGTTGACAGGGCCATAAAAGAGTGGTGGGTTTACTTTTCTGATGGGAACCCATCCTGTGAAGAGGAAGGATACGCATTTCTCTGTCCAGTAGTACAAAGGGTTGGCACGTAGCTGTTTCATCATCTCTCCAACGGAGCGCTCCTTGCGGCTCACTTTGTTAAAACCGTATTGACTCCAGTATTCATCACTCTTGTTCATTGAATTCTCATCCTCTACAATATATGCAGGGTTGCTGAGTATACGCTCGGCAAACTCATTGCTCTGGAAGTTGTGTCCGCGATAGATTACTTCTCTGTTTACATAGAAACCGGCAAGGGCATCCGTTATTTTAAGTTCTGTCGTGAGCCTTTCTTTGGCGAGAAGACGTGTTCCATCCGGAGTGCGTTGGAACTCCTGTCTTATGTTCAAGTTATCCACAAAGTTCATATTAATCTCGTGTGGAACATTCATCTCTACCAACTTTATGAAACGCGATGTGTCATTGGTGGCATATATGTGGCCGGTGAAACCGAATGACTCTACGTTGAAGGGTGTGAAGGCAAGGTCTATGCAACTGTCGCCATCTATGACAACAGTGTCCATTATATAATAGCGATAAAACGTGGGGCCTAGCTTTGAGAGTGGGCTCACGAACTTGTTTTTGAAGATGGAAATATTGTCTTGGAAAATGTCTACATCCTTGAAAACCTCCTCATAGAGAGCTTCAATTTCAGCAGTAGAGAATATGTCATCTATTCCGTTTCGACGGCGTGCCTTTACGTGGCGTCTGCTGCGTTTCGGAGCTTTACGATAGTAGTCGGTGGCGATTAATTCGCGTGCAGAGATATGTAGTATTGGTTTGCCCGATATGTGAGAGGTGTCGATGTACTCCTCTATGAACTTGAATTTCTTGCCGAACGGGTTCTCTTTCTGTGTGTTGAAGTCATTCAGGGCAATGTTGAGCTTCTCGTGTCTTTCGCAACTGTAGAAATCTTTGTTCAGTGGTGAGTTGTTGTTGCGGCGCTCAATGATGCTTCGTGCCAAGTCCACGGCAGGGTTGTTCTTTTTCCTGTATCGTTCACGTTTGGGTTTTACTACAACTTCGGGCAGGTCATAGTCGGCCGACCTTAGTACTATTTTTAGCGGCATAGCTGTTTTTGCCGTGATAGCCATAGTCTCTTCGGCATATCCAAGGCTCGATACAATTAATGTATCCTGCCCAATGGGTGAGTAGAATGAGAATTTTCCCTTGCTGTCGCTGCTGCTGCCGTTCGCAGTGTTTTTTATCCTTACAGAGACATAGGGAATGGCCTTTTGCGTGGAAGCGTCAAGTATCTTACCGTGTATCCTAATCTTCTCGACAGCATCTTGAGCTTGCAGGATGCCGGGGAGGAGGATAGCCGATATATATAGTAGGTTTATGAGCTTTTTTATTATTGTCATTCTTTCTCTATAGCAAAATACTTGAGCTAATCTCAGTTGTGAGTTTGCAAAAATACGCAAAAATATGCGATTGCTTGCCTTTTATTAAAATGTTTTTAGTGTAAAGCGTGGGTGTATCGTGGGTTCTTGTGTCATTTTTTTGTCAGTTGATGAACTTGGATTATAAAAACAAAGAACTTTGGGGTGTTGTTTTTGATTTTTTATTGTTTTTGTAAGTTGTTGAATTTTAGTGCTGTTTAAAAAAAGTTTTAAAAAAGTGTAATTTTTCTTCTCGAAATGTTTTGCCAGTTCAAAAACTTGCCTTACCTTTGCACTCGCTTTCGGGAAGCAACGCGGCAACGCGGCGCTGAGCGACAGCGACGATAGATCCTTGACAACATTCCATTACAGACAAGCAGTACAACCCTGTTTCTT
>JAFYWV010000069.1 GCA_017546505.1 Bacteroidaceae bacterium | reverse complement strand
CTAAACAAATAATAAACATTCAAAACTTATATATTGCTGAATTATAATATTTTTTGGCTGATTAGCACTTATTTACGATTTTTTATGTAATTTTACCAAAATTGTACATCTCTTCGGAAGAGATTAACAATTTTGCTAAACAAAAATCCAAAGAACAAAATTCATTCTTCTTGTGTGGTAAAAAAATGAGGAAATAATATAACGTGAGTTCGATATAAGCCAAATCAAATCGCGAACCTGTCATTGCCTTTGGCCCCTATGGGCGGCGACCTACGGTTCCGACAGAGCGTAGCGACGAAACTTTAGTTCGACAATGCTTGGAGCAGTTGGTTACACGTAGCGCAGGCGAAGTTTGCGCCGTGTAGGTTGCGATAAGCAAGGATTGTCAAAGGATATCAAAAATATCGTAAAATAAGAGATCTCTCACGTAGCGTTAGTTCGCTATCGCTCATCGAAAACTGCGATTAAGCGAGAGCAAAGAAAGTTAACTTGCTTTGCCGAGCGGCAGCAGGTTCGTAAAACAAAACATCTTTTAATATTTTACCAAGGTATGGTCGAAATGACAAAATACGCTAAATTTTAGTATAAATTCTTATATCGAACTCACGTTAATATAGATAATGCCCCTGTTCACCGCAATAAAGGTGGGTTCCAAAGATACTTCACATTGACTTTAGCCCCCTTCGGGCGTCGACCGTCGGTTCGTTCAGTATGACATAATTTGCATAATATAAATCCCGCCAACCTTACGGATGACGGGATTATTGTGAGCATTACTGCAAAAGAGTGTCTCGCAAAAAAGAAACTGTCAACTGTTTCTTATGCCTCAGCAGCCTCCTCTGCAGGAGCCTCTGTTGCCTCCTCAGCGTTAGCAGCAGCCTCTGCCTCTGCCTTTGCAAGAGCCTCGGCTGCCTTCTTCTCAGCAACCTTCTTTGCAATAGCTGCGTTAACCTCTTTCTCTGCCTCCAAACGTGCCTTCTTGTCGTCACGCTTAGCCTGCTCCTCGGCGCTCTTTACACCGTTGAGTGCGCTTACCTTAGCTGTCTTCCAAGCATCGAACTTTGCCTGAGCAGTAGCCTCGTCAAATGCGCCCTTCTTGACACCGCCCTGGAGGTGCTTCATCATATAGATGCCCTCGCGTGAAAGGATGTTGCGTACAGTGTCGGTTGGAGTAGCACCGTTGTTAACCCACCACAATGCGCGCTCGAAGTTCAACTCAACAGTCGCAGGGTTTGTGTTTGGGTTGTAAGTACCGAGCTTCTCGGTGAACTTTCCATCACGTGGAGATCTCGAATCTGCAATCACGATAGAGTAGAAAGCGTAGTGCTTACGGCCTCTTCTCTGAAGTCTGATTTTTGTTGCCATTTTTTAAAATGTTTTTAATGGTTAATGATTTGAGTTAGCCAATATCTCGTATTAGCGGCGCAAAGATAATGCTTTTTTGCTTAATAACCTCATTTTTTGGCAATTATTTTAACTACCGCTCCCATTTTTGAAAACATTTGGTTAATTTTACAACCATCAAGTTAACAGGCTCTAATTATGAAGGTTTTTACATTAGACATTTTGTTCCTTTTTCTCTTTTTTTGCCACACATCTGTTCAAGCACAGGAGGATGATTTTGTGAGCTACGTAAACCCGCTCATCGGCACACAGTCGTCGTTCGAGTTGTCGGCCGGCAACACCTACCCGGCAACGGCAATGCCGTGGGGAATGAACTTTTGGACACCACGCACCGCCAAGATGGGCGATGGTTGGCAATACACCTACACAGCGAACAAAATCTATGGCTTTGAGCAGACTCACCAGCCAAGCCCGTGGATTAATGATTACGGAGAATTCACCATTATGCCAATGACCGGCAAGCCTGTGGTGGACGAGGCAAAGCGTGCAAGTTGGTTCTCGCACAAAGGCGAAGTGTCGATGCCGCACTATTACAAGGTGTATCTAGCCGATTATGACATAACAGCAGAGCTTACCCCGACAGAGAGGGCTGCAATGTTCCGTTTCACCTTTCCCGAGGGTAAATCGTTTGTTGCTATTGACGCTCACAACAATGGCTCACACATTGAGATTATCCCCGGCGAGAACAAAATAATCGGATACTCTACGCGCAACAGCGGTGGAGTACCTGCAAATTTCCGCAACTACTTTGTGGTGGTGTTTGACAAGCCGTTCGAATACAGCGCCACATTCTCGCACGATGGTTCAACAACGCCTGTGCAACTCACAGAAGAGGTAATGAAACAGACATCCGGCCACACCGGTGCAATAATAGGTTTTTCAACAAAAAGGGGCGAGGTTGTTCACGCGCGTGTGGCATCGTCGTTCATCAGCCCCGAGCAAGCCGAGGCAAACCTGCACGAGCTTGGCAACGACACATTCAATATGCTTGTTGCTGCCGGACGTGCAAAGTGGAACGATGTTCTTGGACGCATTGAGATTGAGGATGAGAGCATTGACCACAAGCGTATGTTCTACAGTTGCCTTTACCGCTCATTGCTTTTCCCACGCAAATTCTATGAGGTGACAAGCGACGGCGAGATTGTGCACTACAGCCCATATAATGGAAAGGTTTTGCCGGGATATATGTACACCGACACCGGCTTTTGGGACACGTTCCGCAGCTTGTTCCCGCTGTTGAACCTTGTATATCCATCCACAAACAACGAGATACAGGCAGGGCTTTTGAACGCATACCGCGAGAGCGGTTTCTTCCCCGAGTGGGCAAGCCCGGGACACCGTGGCTGTATGGTGGGCAACAACTCGGCATCGGTGCTTGCAGATGCCTTTGTAAAAGGTATTGAAATAGGAGACACGGCATTGCTCTACGAAGGGTTAGTGCACGGTACAAGGAATGTACATCCCGAGATTTCATCCACCGGGCGTTTGGGGCACGAATACTATAACAGCTTGGGGTATATCCCTTGCGATGAGGGTATATACGAAAATGCAGCACGCACATTGGAGTATGCCTACAACGACTGGTGTATTCTGCAAGTGGCAAAAAGACTGAACAGTCCGCAGAGCGAGATTGCCGAGCTTGAGAAACGTGCAATGAACTACCGCAACCTCTATAATAAGGAGTACAAACTGATGTGTGGGCGCAAGAGCGACGGCTGTTTTGAGAAGAACTTCTCGCCACTGAAATGGGGCGGCAACTTCACCGAGGGCAACAGTTGGCACTACACCTGGTCGGTGTTCCACGATGTACAGGGGCTCATAGACCTGATGGGTGGAAAAAAGATATTTGCGCAGATGCTTGACTCGGTGTTCACCACGCCGCCGCACTACGATGACAGCTACTATGGTTTCCCCATTCACGAGATACGCGAGATGACGGTGATGAATATGGGTAACTATGCCCACGGCAATCAGCCTGCACAGCACATCATATACCTTTACAACTATGCCGGCGAGGCGTGGAAAGCGCAGAGGAGGGTGCGCGAGGTGATGGAAAAGATGTACAGCCCCACACCCGACGGCTATTGTGGCGACGAGGACAACGGACAGACATCGGCCTGGTATGTATTCTCGGCATTGGGATTTTACCCTGTATGCCCGGCAAGCAATGAGTATGTGCTTGGCTCACCGCTCTTTGAGCGCGCGACGGTTCACCTTGAAAACGGAAAGCGCATTGTCATAGATGCAAAGGACAATTGTGCCGAAAACATATATATATCAAGGATGAAAATGAATGGAAGGGATTATTCACGCAACTGCATAACCCACGACGCATTGATGAAAGGAGCAAAAATCAGATTGCAGATGAGCAACATCCCCAACCGTTCACGCGGCACAGACGAGAACGATGCCCCTTATTCGTTTTCAAAAGAGTGAGCGGGGCGCACCATTGTAATCCCAACGGGGTGAAACGGCCGAGAAATCACAGCCGGCAATTCATATTTTGGCATTACATCAATATTTTAATACAATTATTTTGCCATTGGATAAAATGTATTAAATTTGCAGAAATTGTGTACACAAACTTTTAATGATATAAAGAAAATGAAAATCCTATTGACCGGTGGTGCAGGTTTCATTGGAAGCCACACCTTGATTGAACTTACAGAGGCAGGCCACGAGGCTGTAGTAGTTGACAACCTTGACAACTCTTCTCCAATCTCTTTGAAGCGCGTTGCAAAAATCATTGGTAAGGACGTTCCTTTCTACAAGGTAGACATCCGCGACCGTGAAGGTTTGCAGAAGGTGTTCGACGAGCACAAGTTCGATGCTTGTATTCACTTTGCAGGTTTGAAGGCTGTGGGCGAGAGCTGCGCAAAGCCATTGGAGTACTACGAGAACAATATGAACGGTACATTCGTGCTTGTTGACGTTATGCGCAAGAACGGTTGCAAGAATATGATTTTCTCTTCAAGTGCAACAGTTTATGGCGACCCCGCCATCATCCCCATCACCGAGGAGTGTCCAAAAGGTCACTGCACAAACCCTTATGGACAGACAAAGTCTATGCTTGAAGAGGTGTTGATGGACATCCAGAAGGCCGATAACGAGTGGAACATCGTTCTGTTGCGTTATTTCAACCCAATCGGTGCTCACAAGAGCGGTACTATCGGTGAAAACCCCAACGGTATCCCCAACAACTTGATGCCTTACATCACACAGACAGCAGTGGGCAAGCGTGCCGAGCTTGGCGTGTTCGGTGACGACTATGACACACACGACGGTACAGGTGTACGCGACTACATCCACGTTGTTGACCTTGCACGTGCTCACGTTGCTGCATTGAAGGCTATCGTTGCCAACAAGGGTATTGCAATCTACAACATCGGTACAGGTCACGGCTATTCAGTGCTTGACGTTGTGAAGGCATTTGAGAAAGCAAACGGTGTTCCCGTTCCTTACGCAATCAAGCCACGCCGTCCGGGCGACATCGCAACTTGCTACTGTAACCCTGCAAAGGCTGAAGCAGAGCTCGGTTGGAAAGCAGAGTTCGGCATTGAGGAGATGTGCCGCGACAGCTGGAACTGGCAGAAGAACAACCCTAACGGTTTCGAGGAGTAATGACAATAATGATATCAATGAAAAAAGAGCGCCGCGTGCGCTCTTTTTTCATTATAGAATGTCATTCCGAGTTAACGCAACGACGTAAAATCTTATTCAGCCAGCATAGCATTAATCTTCTCAACCAAAGCGGCAAACTCATCCTCCTTGAACAGGCGGGTGAGCATAACAATCTTTCCGTCGCGGTCAATGAGCACATTGCGTGTGATACCCGACTCACGCAAAGCATATTTTGCAAAGACATCGGCATTTGTATCCATTGCAATGGGGTAGGTTGTGCCCACCTCTGCAATGAATGGTAGTATATCCTCAAGTGCCTCCTCACGGTCAATGCCCACAAGCACAAAATTATCGTTTTCCTTGTTTGGTTGCCAAATCTTGCTCTCGATGTGAGGCATCTCTTTGCGGCACACTCCGCACCAACCGGCTGTGAACTGCAACATAACAACCTTTCCACGTTGCTCGGAGAGGGTGAATGTTGAGCCGTCGGTCATCGTCAGTGTGAAATCGGGAGCTATATCGCCCACCTTTACGATATACTCATTCTCATAAACAACAGGCTCTGATTTTACGTTTTCAACTACGGGCTGCGGCGCAGGCTGCTCAGCCGGCTTTTTGTCACAGTTACAAGACGCAAGGAGCGACATTGCAGCAAATAATGCAATAAGGTTTCTATTCATAGTAATTTTAAAATTGTTTGTTTATACGACGCAAATATAGAACGCTTGAAACAAAAAGAGGTATAATTATTGAGAAAAAACGTATTCTTTGTTCATTTTTATCACTTGTTTTAATACATTTGCACTATGAAAAAGAAAAAATTCAAAATAACAGAGAAATCGGGACTTATCCTTGAAGGAGGTGGAATGCGAGGTATATTCACCATTGGTGTGCTCGACAATTTTATGGACCGTGGCATACGCTTTCCTTATATAATAGGCGTGAGCGCAGGTGCTTGCAATGGATTGTCATATATGTCGCATCAACGCGGACGTGCAAAGTATGCCGACATTGACCTGCTGAAGGAGTACGACTACATTGGGCTGAAATATCTCCTGACGAAAGGCAATATTATGGATTTTGACCTTCTGTTCCACACATTCCCCGAGAAGATTAGCCCATACGACTACGAGAAGCTGGCAAACAGTCCCGAACATTATGAGATGGTGACTACAAGCTGCGTCACAGGAAAAGCGTGTTATTTTGAGGAGAAGAATAACCCCAAACGTGTGATTGAGATTGTAAAGGCATCGAGCAGTCTGCCGTTCGTGTGTCCCATAGCGTATGTCGACGGTGAACCTATGCTTGATGGCGGCATTTCCGACTCCATCCCTCTTGAACGTGCTATATCACTGGGATATGACAATAATCTTGTTGTTCTCACACGCAACATAGGCTACCGCAAACCACAAAAGGCTACAAAAGTACCATTCTTTTTCTACCGCAAATATCCAAACGTAAAGGATGCCATTCGTGGTCGCAACGCAATGTATAACAGGCAGATGGAGCTTGTAGAGAGAATGGAGAACGAAGGGAGGGTAGAGGTTCTGCGCCCCTTGAAGCCTGTTGAAGTAGGGCGCATTGAGCGCGATATTGACAAGCTGCTTGCACTGTACCAAGAGGGGTATGACCTCGCCGCACAGATTGAGTTTGAAAAAGAGTAACTACAAACAACGTCATTCACATATAGATAAATAGCGTCCCAAACTGTTATGATTGGAACGCTATTTTCAATTATATACAGTTCTTAGTTGATTACAGGACGTATGTGTCTCTGAGAGTTACGGTAAGCATGATAATTGTAGCCAATCAGTCCATTTTCCAATTTCAGTATCATTGCTGCATCATACGGTTGATTCCATTCCGAAGAGGTACCGCTCCAGTAGTGATAATCCGAATACGGCAGGAATATACTGTTGCCATTTGGGCAATATACTCTGTATCCGCTTACTCCATTTGAGGTTGTCCAGTACCATGTTCCTTCCTGAGCCAGTTCTACAAAATCTTCATATCTGGGCATACGCCAACTACCTCCCCATTGGGCACGCGCTGCATCATATTTTGCATTGCCCGAAATATCATCGCCAACGTTCACGTATATCGTGTTGTTGACCATTGATGTTGTTGTCTCACCCCAATAGTAACGGTCACCCAACTCTTCAGGGGTTGCTGCACCAAGGTTGCAGGTTGCCCATTTTACTCCACTTGACAATCCCAAATCGACATAATTGCCTTTTGCAGGCTCATTCTGGGTTATCTTGTCGGCGTAATATGCAACATAGCCATAACTGCTTGAACCTTTAGTAAACTGCAACTTGGATTTATTGATAACTGTCTTCAGGTTATTACAACCCCAGAAAGCATCAGTACCGATATTTGTGACACTGCTACCGACAGTAACACTCTTAAGAGCTATACATCCCCAGAAAGCACCCCTATCTATTGTTGTAACTTTATCGGGAATCACTATGCTAGCCAATGCATCGCAATTTTGGAAAGCGCATGAACCTATAGTAACAAGAGTTTTTGGAAGCGTTACACTCGCAAGCCTATCACAATTATAGAACGCGTCACTTTCTATTTCTGTTACGCCTTCGGGAATTGCGATACTTTTAAGATTGTCACAATCAGAGAAAGCATACTCTCCAATTGTTGTCACCCCCTTGGGAATTGTCACGCTTGTCACATTATCACAGTATTGAAAATAAGGGTAGAAATGCGTAATCTTACCATCTACAATAACCTTGCCAACACCATTGGTGTAAGTGTTGCTGATTACGTGCATGCCAGAGTAGCCTGTCCTGATGTCGGCAACCTCGTTGTCATTGGTTGTATAGTTGATAACTGTGTATGTGCCATCCTCTACAAGGTCAATCTCCTCGTAACAGCCGGTAAAGCTACATAAAGCCACTATGGCTGCAAATATGTTCAAATATCTTTTCATAACAGCTCATTTAAAAAGTACAACCTAATTTTATTGCAGCATCACACTCGCCCTTCTGGTATATCTGCGCGTGAGTGGGGTCGGACATTCTGATACGTGGCACGCCATGAATATTGAAACCAAGCAGCAGATTAATGCTTACACGCGATGTGAGGCGCACATCGAGGCCAAATGCCGGTTCAAAAAGGTAAGTGACATTGTTTACAGGTTTTGTAACCAGCTGATGTCCATCACTATCCATAATGCCGAGAGTGAGTGTTGGAAATCCAATATTTGCACCGGCTGAAAACGCGAAGAATGGCTGACAACGTTTCTTGCCCAGATATGCTCGGGCATGGGCATAAATAGGAATGGAATACATATTACGAAGTTCCATCCAATAAAAATACAATGCCTGAGTAGAGTAGTAATCCCATTCGCCCTCAATGTCATAGTTCAGTCCAATACCGGCTCCGGCATAGAAATAGTTATTAAAACGATAACCGGCAATGTAGTCTATCCCACCTCGGTAACAATCGGCATCAATACCCATCAAAAATGCAGCGGTAACCGACTGCTGGAAACCCTGCTTAACCGAAGGTATCTGTTTTTTAGGTTTCTTCTCCTTTTTGTGATAGGTAAGTTTCCTCACCACCATACCTCCCTGCACCTTGTTCTGTGCAAACATATCGCTACCAGGAAGCAATACAGCAAAGAAGAGTGCCAAAATCAAAATCCGTTTCATAAGATAGGGAATTTATGGATTGGGAATTATTCCACTTTAGTGGTTGTGACATTAAGTTTCTTTTCGGGCGAAGCAATTATTTCATCTACAGCATTGCCTTTGCCAGCACGTACCAAATGGAGTTTTTCCATTACCTTTATGTCTTGCTCGCTTACGTTACGGAATTTCACATAACGTGCAGGGTAGCCGGTTACGGTGATTTCAAGTCGGTCGTCCTTTGTCACCACGTCTATTGTAGTACCAACAAGAATATCGGCATTGTGTGCCTGTGCTGCACGTGAGAGAGCAATTTTCTTAAGCTCGGGCATCTCGTCAATACATTTGTTGTTAACTTCAAGGTTAGCAAACATCTCCTTCTCGGTATAGGTTATCTTTTTATCCGATACCTCAACGTCTGCAATCAGTGGGGTAGACAACAGTGTGTGTTCAGCCTCAAGGACACGTGCCGAAGACTCCATATAGTCAATGAGTTCAGTAACGTAAAACTGGCTGGTTGAGCAACTTGCCAAAGTAATGGCGAGAACTACAAATGAAAAACATAGCTTTTTCATAGCAAATAGTGTTTGTGCCCGCAGACTCCATATGTGAGCTATTGATATAAAGAAAAGTGTGGAGCCTTTTTCGTTCATTAAGTAGGAGGTTGTGGAAAGACCTTAACAGAAATAAACGATGCAATACCCCACACTTGAATAGTATGCACAGTATGCCCACACTGAAAGAGGGCATATATACCATAACTAAACAAGAAGAGAGTGCTGTCCGTTGCCCTTCTGTTGTTGAAAACTTCCACATTTCCTACTTAAGGCTTAATCGAAAAACACTTTCGTAAAATATGTCTGCCGGGGAATGAACACCCGACAAGGCAAATTTAGAAAATATTTTTAAAACGGACAACACTCCCAATGGGATATTGCATAAAAAAGAAAAGGCTCTCTATTGAGAATGAGGGCTGAAATCAATAGTTTGCCAGCCCGTCGTTTACCGCGTTCATATATTTTTCTATTGTTGTTGCTTTGAGTATGGCTTTTTTGTCGCGCTTGAGCATATCGGGAAGCAGATACTCCCAATATGGTTTCATTTTGCCGAGGAACTGAGTGTTTCCTTGCAGGCGCGGGGTGAGTTGGCGGAACATTTCATCGTGCATTTGCCGCACGAGATTGCTTTTTTCGGAATTTTCAAGTTCGTGCCCGTTGCGGTATTCGACACCAAACGCGGGGTTAGCAAGCAGTCCACGTCCAAGCATAATGCCTTTGAGCTCCGGGAACTGCTGTTCAATGCGGTTGATGTCGGCAAGCGAATTGAGGTCGCCATTGTATATCACCGGGTGCTTGCAGGCTTCATAGAATTCGGCAAACGCATCTACGTCTACCGGCTTTTTGTACTGTTCGATACCCAGACGGGGATGCATTGTGATGTGGCGCAAAGGTGCATCGTTGAGAATTGGCAGAAGCACTTTCCACTCGTCCTTGCTGTTGCAGCCAAGACGCATCTTCACCGAGAAGGAGATTTCGGGGTGTTGCACGACCTCTTTCATCAACTCTGCAACAAGTTCGGGGTGGGGCAGCAATCCGGCTCCGTGGCGTTTACGCATCTGCAACGGGAACGAGCAGCCCATATTTATATCAACCCGTGAATAGCCTTCACCGGCTAATAGTTCCAGCAGTGGATGCATCTCTTGTGGTGTAGCCGCAATAATCTGCGGCACAAGATTGCCTGCACTGTTGTTCTTGCGTTCAATGTCACGAACATCCTTGTTGCGTATCTCGCCGTGTTCATAACGCAAAAAAGGTGTGTAGTAACCATCAATGCCGCCAAAGACGGCATTATGGACATTGCGCCACACGGCCTCGGTAAATCCCTGCAAGGGTGCTGAATATATTTTCATATTTGTCTGTTTTCTTTAGCGAATATACACTTTTTTCATAAATAGATTGCTCTCAAATGAATAAATTAAATAACTTTGTGTTTGAAGCATTATAAAGACTTAATGGATATGAAGAAAATAAAGAATTTTCTGATTGATTTTGTAATCAGCATTTTAACATCTCTTCCTTTTGCTCTTCTATGTGATTGGATAGCCCCAAAGAGTATTATTGATTGGTTGGACATTCAGCTTGCCTTGAGTTGCTTTGCTGTTCTTATGTTGATTACAAACATATTGGCTGCAAGATGGAATAAGAAAGCTAATATTACGAGAGTTGTAAATGCAGCAGCCATCATTGCTCTTGCGTCTACAGTTGTATTTGGTGTTTTTATGATTCTTGAATGGTTGTTCCCCGGTGATGCTGCAGACCATTTTACAGGTAACTGGGAGCAATGGATGCCGGTAAGCATTTCACTCAGTACATTCCTTTATATTCAGGAAAGACGTAGAACGCAAAGTTATATAAATGAGAATGACCTTGTTGTAGCAGCCGGATATCAGAATAAATCTGAAGCTGAAACAATATGCACTTTGCTCAAAGAGAAAGGCATAAAGATTATGCTAGTGGAGAAGGGGAGTGTGATGTATATAAACGGTAATGTTGACACTCCGTTACAGATACAAGTTATGCGCAAAGATTTGGAAAGTGCTAAAAAGATTATAAAATAATTAATTTCAATACCTTATTATATAATATATGGTGATGAATAGATTTTTTCTGTTGATTGCAGTGCTGCTGGCACAACCAATATCGGCACAAGTGTTCCGTGGCGAGAGCGAACTTTTTGGTCTCGAGAAATACGTGCCGCATCCCAAAGAGTCAACAAAAGATGTACTGGGTTGGGTGAGATACTACATTGGCGAAAAGGGTGGGAGTACATACATTGTAATATCAATACCACACTCGACAGATGAAATAGAGATAAGCAGAAACAACAATGTCTACATAGAGTATGCCAACAAGAAGTACTCTAAAACACAGGTACACTCAACCGAGACAAACAGACTTTCAAAACCCTATTCAAGAGATAAATTATTTGAGACCCTTGTAGAGTGTCCGGTGGATGAAAGTGAATTATGCAAAAGGAGAATAAAGAAAATATGCATAGAAACAGACAACGACGATGAATATGAAATTGAGGTAGAATGGTATTGGGGCACATTTTTGAACAAGATGTTACCGACATATTTTACAGAAGCAAAAAAGAGTGCCGAAAAGAGAAAGGAGCGCAAGGAGTTCCTGACCGATACCTTTGGTGAAAAAATCCCCGAAAACATAAAGAAATATCTCGAAGAGAAATTTCCTGAGCAATCATACAATCTCATTCAGTTGGACACCGTGTATATGCCATTCCGTTCAATAGCATTGCTTGAATATGCCATAAAGAACGAGATAGCAGACCTCATTTACAAATCAGCCGAAACAGAAGAGGGTGATAACGGATATTCAAAACTGATTGAAAAAGGTGACAGCATTGTAAAGGAATTCAAGGATGAACTAGCACGTTATGTGGATGAATTTGAAACCATTTATGCAGCCGAAGGTGGAAACGATGACTACCAACGTGCTGTAATTGAAATAATCAACTACAATGGAAAGGAGAAAGAAACGCTCTATACTAGAGTGGGAGAAGAAAACCCTACAGAGTTCGATTTCAGGAAAACTGAAGAGGAATGCAACACCGATATAAAAGAACTGGAAGAGCTGGTTCACAAGCTACGGAAAAAGAAGAATGAGAAGATTGAGAAAGAAGAGATATAAAGCGGGTTGAAGCAATAATGACTAAACAGTCATACAGATAAACGAACACAGCAATCCCTGTTAGAATAAATAATTCCAGCAGGGATTGCTATTTAACAGAACAGGCCTTTGTGTCTGTACCTTCCTTTATACACGAAAAAGAAATCAAGTTCTATTTGTAAAGGCAAACATCACCAAGGTGCCGAGTTTTTCGTACTTCATCTAAAAAGAATAATACTTCAACAATAACCCATACCTTTTTGCTACAGAGCCATACAAACAGCCCAGTAAAGATAGTACAATAAAGCAAACCAAGCCGCAATCATTCTTCAAAAAACATTGACCAAGCTCAGTCATTAAATTTTCAAAAAATCCATCAACCGCACAGATAGTAGATAAATTCAAAAACCATATTAAACATAATATTTATTATCATTCAATAGGGCTTGAAAACCGGATAGGGGGTTTGCTGCTGGATATTGCCACAGATTAATGGTAATATTAATGGTATAAAAATTGAATATAACTCAAATATAAAAGTTCATTCCTTCAATTATTATGCCCATAATTTTCTCAATTCAATGAATTATATGTAATTTTGCAAATTGTAGAAAAATTTAATTTATATAGATATTACTATGCCTGAATTGTCAGAAAGAGCCGTTCTGATGCCTTCGTCACCAATCCGTAAATTGGCGCCTTTTGCCAATGATGCAAAGGCACGCGGCTTGAAGGTTTATCATTTGAATATTGGTCAGCCCGACCTTAATTCACCCGACATTGCTCTTGAAGCAATAAAGAAGTTTGATCAGAAAATTCTTGAATATAGCCCAAGCGACGGTTTTCTTTCGTTACGCGAGAAGCTTGTTGAATATTACGACCAGTATCAGATAAAGCTTAAGCCTGATGACATTATTGTCACATCAGGTGGTTCAGAGGCTGTGTTGTTTGCATTTCTCACCTGCTTGAACCCTGGCGATGAGATTATTGTTCCTGAACCGGCATACGCAAATTATATGGCTTTTGCCATTTCGGCCGGTGCCGTGATACGTCCAATACGTTCAAGCATTGACGAGTCGTTTGCCTTGCCTCCAATGGAACGTTTTGAAGAGTTGATAAATGAACGTACACGAGGTATTCTGATATGTAACCCCAACAATCCTACCGGTTATCTCTACACCCGTAACGAGATGAACCGCATCCGCGACCTTGTAAAAAAGCATAATCTGTTCCTCTTTTCGGATGAGGTGTACCGCGAATTCATCTACACAGGTTCGCCTTACATCTCGGCTTGCCACCTTGAAGGCATAGAGGACAATGTTGTACTAATAGACTCTGTATCAAAGCGTTACTCGGAGTGTGGCATCAGAATTGGTGCTCTCATCACAAAGAACACAGCTGTGCGCCAGGCTGTTATGAAGTTCTGCCAGGCACGTCTGAGCCCACCATTGCTTGGCCAGGTTATTGCCGAGGCTTCGATTGATGCTCCACGTTCTTACACCATCAACACATACGAACAATACATTGAGCGCAGAAATTGCCTTGTAGACGAGCTTAACAAATTGCCGGGAGTCTACTCCCCTATCCCAATGGGTGCTTTCTACACCGTTGCACGCCTGCCAATTGATGACAGCGACAAGTTCTGCCAGTGGTGCTTGACAGATTTCAACTATGAAGGCGAGACCATTATGATGGCTCCCGCATCGGGTTTCTACAGCGAAGAGGGCTATGGCAAGAACGAGGTGCGTATAGCATACGCCATTGACAAGGCCGACCTGAAACGTGCCATTTTCCTTTTGGGCAAGGCGCTTGAGGAATACCCCGGCCGCGTTGAGCTTTAAACCGGATTTATAATATTACAAAAAATGAGATTGCCTCCTGAGGCAATCTCATTTTTTGTATATTGCTTGAAGAACAAGCTTTTGACTGTTTACTCTTCGCCCATCAATGACTCTTGCAACTTCTCAAGTTCCTTAACCTGGTCGGACTTGTTCAGGTTGTAGTAACAGTTGATGAGGTTTGTCAACCAAAGATCGGTCTTGTCGGGGCAGTTGACACGGAGTTTCTCCAACAATGGCAACGCCTGATTGTAGTAACCGTTAAGGATTTCCTTATCCTTTGCCAACTTCTTCTTGTCGGTAAGCTTTGTTGATGACTGCTCTACACTGTAAAGATAAGCCTTCTGCAAATAGCAACGTGCAAGGTTAGAAAGTGCATTTGCATAGTCGGGGTCAACCTCCAATGTCTTGTTATACCACTCGATAGCAGCATCATAATCCTCTTTCTGGTGAGGGATATAACCTTTGAGGTAGACAAACAACGCATTGTTTGGATCACTTGCAATCAACTCATCGGCAAGTGCAGCAAGTTTGTCGCTCTCGCCACGGCTGTCGTAGTACTGGATAAGTGACTGGCTGAAGTATGCATCATCGGGGAAACGTGCAGCACCCTCCTTGCAAAGTTCAATCCAAGCAGCTGTGTCACCTAGCTCAACACAAGCGACTGTCTTGTAGCGGAATGCTGTAGGTGCCATCTGCTCGTTAGCAAGTGCCATATCCACGTGTGTGAGCACCTTGGCGTAATCCTCCATTTGCATACCGCAGAGTGCCATATTATAGGCTGCTACAGGAACATTGGTTGTGTCCTTAGGCATCACCTCGAGCTTGTACAACTTATCGGCTGTGTCAATGAACATCTTGAAGAGGTCATAGGCCTTGTTGTAGTCCTCGTTGCCATAATAGTATGCACCGGCATTGTAGAACTGGCCGTACTGCTGCATATATGACATCTTCAGGAACTCGGCATAGCGTGGTTTTACGCGTCCCTTTGCATCGGGGAGCACATCGCACTCCTCACATTTCGCAAGGTCGTTACCCAGTTCGTATGTGTATGAATAGAGCAACTCCTCGTCACAGGCTGCACCCTCAACACGCTTGTTGTTCTCGTTGGCAATTACATTCTGCTTTGCACTTGCACTTACATACCAAACGTATGCATCTTTGTTTACCAAAGAGTTTTTCAAAACAGGCTTTAGAGAATTTGCTGCACCAATGGGGTCTGCCTGCATATTGACTTCTGCATCGTTTACAATTCCCATAAGAGCTTTGATTTGTCTTTTCTGCTGTTTGAGCTCTTCTTTTGAAAGTTCCTGTCCAAACGCAAATGTTGCGCCAAGAACCATTGCTAAAGATAATACTAATTTTTTCATAATATCAATGTGTTAGTTATTGGTTGTTGTGTTATCTGTTTCAAGAGTTGTTGCACCTTCTGTTGCTTCAACGTTTTCTATATTCTCTTCATTTTCGGTTTCGTGCGTTACCTTACATACAGAGCCTATGCAGTCGTTCTTCTTGCCAAGGTTGATAATGCGTACACCCTGAGTTGCACGGCCCTGAACAGGAATCTGGTCGACAGATGTGCGGATGGTGATACCCGACTTGTTTATAATCATAAGATCGTTGTCATCATTTACATCCATAATGGCTACAAGTTGTCCGGTCTTTTCTGTTACCTGGAGTGTCTTGACACCCTTGCAACCACGACCTACAGTTGGATAATCATCGGTTGCCGAGCGCTTGCCGTATCCCTGCTCAGAGAGAACAAGCAGGCTGTGCTCTGCCTCGTCATTCTTTGGCAGTACAACCATACCTACAACCTCGTCGTCATCGGCAATGTCCATTCCCTTGACACCGGTTGCAGTGCGTCCCATTGCACGTACTGTGCTTTCGTTGAAACGGACAGCCTTACCGCCACGGTTTGCAAGGATGATGTCGCTGTCGCCATCGGTGAGGGCTACAGATATTACGCGGTCATCCTCACGGATTGTAATGGCAATGATACCGTTGGTGCGTGGACGTGAATACTGCTCGAGGCTAGTCTTCTTGATGATACCGTTCTTGGTACAGAAGACAATATTGTGGCTCTCGATGAAGTTCTTGTCGGCAAGTGTCGTTACACGGACAAATGCGTTCACTGCATCATCGGCATCAATATTGAGCATATTCTGTATTGCGCGTCCCTTTGAGTTCTTGTTGCCTTCGGGGATTTCATATACCTTGAGCCAGTAGCACTTTCCACGCTGTGTAAAGAAGAGCATTGTATTGTGCATTGTAGCGGTGTATATATACTCGATGAAGTCGCTGTCGCGTGTGTCGCTGCCTTTTGAACCCACGCCACCACGGTTCTGCGCGCGATACTCGGTGAGAGGTGTGCGCTTGATGTAACCCAGGTGCGAGATTGTAATAACCATCTCGTCATCGGCATAGAAATCCTCGGGGTTAAAGTCGCTTGATGCGCTGTAGTCAATCTTACAACGACGTTCATCGCCATACTTCTCCTTCACTTCGTAAAGTTCGTCCTTGATTACCTGTTTGCAGAGTTCTTCATCAGTGAGGATTGCATTGTAGTACTCAATCTTGCGCATAAGTTCCTCATACTCGGCGTGCAGTTTGTCCTGCTGTATGCCGGTGAGTTGACCAAGACGCATCTCAACGATTGCCGCCGCCTGAACCTCGCTGAGGTTGAAACGTTCCATAAGGGCTATGCGGGCATCGGACGGAGACTTTGCAGCCTTGATAAGGCGTACAACCTCGTCGATATTGTCCGAAGCGATTATCAAACCCTCAACGATGTGTGCACGCTCCTCGGCCTTGCGAAGTTCGTACTTTGTGCGACGTATTACAACGTCGTGACGGTGCTCTACGAAGTTGGCAATACAGTCCTTGAGTGTGAGCAACTGAGGACGTCCCTTTACAAGAGCAATGCAATTTACGCTGAATGATGTCTGCAATGAGCTCATCTTATAGAGCTTGTTGAGAATTACATTTGCGTTTGCATCGCGCTTCACGTCGATTACGATGCGCATACCCGACTGGTCGGACTCATCGTTGATATTTGAAATTCCCTCAATCTTCTTTTCATTGACCATTGAGGCAATGTCTTTGATAAGCTCCTCCTTGTTTACATTGTAAGGTATTGCTGTTACAACAATCTTTTCGTGTGTACCCGACTCAATATCGGCAACTGCACGCATTATCACGCGGCCACGGCCTGTTTCGTAGGCATCACGTACGCCGTTAAGGCCAAAGATGTCGCAACCGGTGGGGAAATCGGGTGCCTTGACATATTGCATCAGGCCATCTGTGTCGATGTCAGGGTTGTCGATATATGCAACGCAGGCATCGAGTACCTCGCTTAGGTTGTGGGTGGGTATGTTGGTTGCCATACCTACAGCAATACCTGATGAACCATTCACAAGAAGGTTGGGGATACGTGTAGGCATCACTGTCGGCTCAACAAACTCGTCGTTGTAGTTTGGCTGGAAATCAACTGTCTCTTTGTACAAATCCTGTGCAAGCTCTTCACCAATCTTGTGAAGACGCGCCTCGGTGTAACGCATTGCCGCAGGCGAGTCACCATCGATTGAACCGAAGTTTCCCTGGCCATCGATGAGCGGGTAACGCATAACCCAATCCTGAGCCATACGGACAAGTGCACCGTAAACCGATGAGTCACCGTGCGGGTGGTACTTACCAAGCACATCACCGACAGTACGTGCCGACTTCTTGAACGGCTTGTCCGATGTGTTGCCAAGCTCCATCATACCATAAAGGATACGACGATGCACAGGCTTCAATCCATCGCGGACATCGGGCAAAGCACGCGCCACAATCACCGACATCGAATAGTCGATGTAGGATGATTTCATCTCCTCTTCGACATTGACTTTAATAATTCTGTCGTTCTCAATCATTTAAATTACTATTATAAAATTAATGTTACTATTTATTTGTGTTTTATACCTTATTATATATAAATACATCGCTAAATTACTTAAATTTGCCGAAAGAAACAAGAATTTTAAGTTTTATTAAGCTCTAAAAGTGCCATAATTCCTGTTTTAAGAGCAAAAGCGCTTAAAACGGCCAAAAAAGGGCAATAAACGCGTTTGTGAGATTTTGATTTTTGACACCAATGCCTTATTATACCCGGAATTTCAAAATCTCGGAAAGTAAACGGCAGACACTGTGTTGACAAAGAAGAGCCCGAACTATGACAAACACGGCAATACGCCATTTAAGAAATAATCAAGGAATAAGAAACCGATTAGAATAAATTTCACTATCTTCGCAGACGGAAACAGAAGCACACCAATAGTAAAAAAAACGATTTACAAAATTATATTTTATATGCGAGTTGACATTATTACAACATTCCCGGAAATGATGGAGAGCTTTTTCAACTCCTCAATAATGGGACGTGCACAGCGTAACGGATATGCCGAAATTTGTTTACATAATTTACGTGATTATACAACTGACAAGCACCGCAAGACAGATGATTACCCATTCGGTGGTTGCGCAGGACTTGTTATGAAAATTGAGCCCATTGACAATTGTATAAAGCATCTGAAAAACCAAAGAAACTACGACGAAGTCATTTATACAACCCCTGATGGAAAGGTTTTTGACCAACCAATGGCAAATTCGCTCTCAATGAAGGAAAATCTCATATTTTTGTGCGGACATTACAAGGGAATAGACCATCGCATACGAGAACACTTGATTACCAAAGAGATAAGTATCGGCGACTACGTTTTGACAGGTGGCGAATTGGCAGTAGAGGTAATTTGCGATGCAGTCATTCGCCTTATTCCGGGGGTAATTTCGGACGAAACATCGGCTTTGAGCGACTCTTTCCAGGACAATTTGCTTGCAGCACCGGTCTACACCCGCCCTGCCGAGTACAATGGTTGGAAAGTACCAGATGTATTACTATCGGGTCACGAGGCAAAAATACGCCAATGGGAATTTGAACAGTCACTTGAGCGCACTAAACTCCTGCGCCCAGATTTGTTGAAGTAAAATAAAAATTATTGACACAGATACATTTGTATACACAATAATATATAACCTTACATTTGTATAAACAAAAATAAAAAACATATTACACACACAAAAAATACCCGCGCAATTGCGCGGGTATTTTTTGTACATAGGAAATATATTCTTTTTAAACCTCCAAAGCCCCGATTAGTTCCTGCACAGAACTCATATTGTGGCGTACAAGGTAATTCTCGATATAATCAACAATCTCCCCTGTAACGGCAGGATTCATAAAATTGGCTGTACCAACTTCAATGGCACTTGCACCGGCAAGCAGGAACTCTATGGCATCGGCACCTGTGGTTATACCACCGATACCCACAACAGGAATCTTAACAGCCTTTGCAACCTGCCAAACCATACGCAAGGCTATTGGCTTTACAGCAGGACCGCTCATACCGCCTGTGATTGTAGAGAGCACTGGACGACGCTTTTCGGAATCGATGGCCATACCAAGCAAAGTATTGATAAGGGAAACACTGTCGGCACCTGCGCCTTCAACCGCACGCGCAATCTCTGTAATATCTGTAACGTTAGGAGAGAGCTTTACAATCAGAGTCTTCGGATAAACCTTGCGCACGGCTGCAACAACCTCGGCAGCCGACTGTGGCAACACTCCGAACGCCATACCGCCTTGCTTGACATTGGGGCAAGATATATTCAACTCAATACCGGGTATCTTATCCAGTGCTGCGACCTTCTCGGCACAAGCCACATAATCCTCGATACAAGCACCTGAGACGTTTACAAGCACATTGGTATCAAGGTCTTTCAGCTGCGGATATATATTCGCAGCAAAATAGTCAACACCCTTATTCTGCAGACCCACAGCATTCAGCATTCCCATAGGAGTCTCGGCACTACGCGGATAGGGATTGCCCTCACGATGATTAAGGGTTGTACCTTTTACAATAAAGCCACCCAACTTGTTCAAGTCGACAAAATCGGCAAATTCAAGGCCATAGCCAAAAGTTCCCGATGCAGTAAGGACTGGATTCTTCAGTTCCAGACCACCTATCTTTACATTAGTCTTTACCATTTTAGTTCATCAATTGAAAAAACCGGACCATCTGTACAAACACACTTGTGCCCCTCTTTTGTATCCTCGACACAGCAGAGACACGCACCCAGGCCACAAGCCATCTTGTTCTCGAGCGACACCTCGCAAGCAATATTGTTTTCACGTGCATAACGTGCCACAGCCATCATCATAGGCTTCGGGCCACAGGTACATATATAATCATATTTCTCGGCAAGCAGCGAGTGATTGGTTACATAGCCTTTCTCGCCAAGCGAACCATCCTCGGTTGTATATTCAACTCTGCCAAGCGCCTCGTAAGCCTCACGCAAATACAAATCTTTTGCAGAACGCGCACCGATGAGAATTGTAAAATCGTTGCCGTTTTTCCTCAATTGCTCGGCAAGATAGTACAACGGAGCAGAACCGACACCGCCACCAATGAGCAACACGCGCGTGTTCTTATCTGCAGGCATCGTAAAGCCGTTGCCAAGAGGAAGAAGCACATTTACCTTATCGCCCTCTTTGAGAGTGCCAAGCCACTTTGTACCATCGCCCACAATCTGCACAAGAAAGCCAATCTCGTTCTTCTCGGCATTGAAACTGTGCACAGAAATCGGGCGACGCAACATAACTGTCGGAGTCTCATCTATACGGAGCTCGGCAAACTGCCCCGGGCGAACTTCGGGAAAAGGAGTTTCGCTTGTCATAACCAACAGAACGCAGTTGGCATTTACACGACAGGCCTCCTTTACTACCAAATCAACAAGAACTTTTTTCATATTGAAAATGTTGAATATTATTTGTAATATGTTAATGTCTATCTGTGCGAAGATAGCATAATTTTATTCCACACACAAGGAAATAAAAAAAATGTTGGATTGCTCCAACATTTTTAGAAGTTGTTTAAAATTATATCGCCAAGTTTTTATAGAGCAAGAATTGGATGTTTCTTTATATTTTAAGGGCGCATAGCGGACTATGTAAACGCAAAAAAAGAAAGAAACAGACATTCTTGAACATAAAAATGGCAAAACAACCGGCTTCTATAAGAAGATATTTTTTAGAAATTCAAGCAGCTTCTTAGAAGTTACACCAATTTTTCAGGTACAAGAGTCTCGTATGTACCATCATTGTAGTATATACGAATCTCCTTTATCTTTTTCTCGGGCTGCAAAACAGTCATCTGCGCCAGACGACTGCTCTGAGTACGTTTAGGACGGACATCAAGGGATGATTTCTCCCGTTGAGGCTGTTGAACAGCTGCACGGCGGGGTTTAGGCTCTTCATCAACCCGGGAGAGAGGCCCGGCCGATGGTGCAAAAAGAGTATTCTCGGGCTGTTGGACGCGCGCATCCTGTTCGGGAAACAATGTCTCTTGCTCAACGCCCACTTTGGCTACAGTAGCCGCTTGGTGTGTAGGAACTTCACCGACACCCATCATCAGCCATTTCATATCCACACCCGGAAAGGCTTCATATATCTTCAGCATAACCTCAAGGCTTGGTTTATTGCGACCACTGATAATGTGCGATACCGACGCTCGTTGAATACCGGCCCTGTCGGCAAATTGCGAAGGCGACAAATCATAACACTTCATCAGTAATTCAATCCTCTCACGCTCATTCATAATCTATATGCAGAATTTATGGTTTTACAAATGTATCAATCATCAACAATGCAAAGATATTACAAAAATACAGAACAAACAAATTAAAAAATCAAATACATACAAACCTTGTTTACACAATTAAATACAATTGTAAACAAAACAAATTGACAACACCGTTCACCTGAAGAAATCTGGAACACACTCTCTTGTGAAAACCCAAAGAGCCAGAAGAGAAAGGGTGCAAATATAAACAACTTTAATTTTTTATATATAAAACATTGGCTTTTCAATACATACCAAACAAACAGCACCCTAAATATGCAAAAATATCACAATTGGCAATAAACAGCACTTTTATTGTGAAAGAAAAACAATAATAATATATATATAAACTATTGATTTTTAAACGCATACGTACATCAACTTTAAAATGTATATATTTTGCATAACGCTATTAACAGTGTTGATATCCACCTGTTGACAACGAGCAGACAAACCCTTTACAAGTGCAACACCACTCGCAACAATTGTATACAACGCTATAAAATTTACAAAAAAAAACAATACACTATACTTACATATAACCACTTTTGATTTACAAATAAAAACAGATATCAATATCGTTATTTACAAATGTTTTGTCAAAAACTCTAATAAATATTCAATTTAACAAAATTATATAGGATTGAAACAAAGATAAAGCCCCTACTCATTATAAAATTTAAAAAATCCCATATAAAACAGAAGGTGTTTTCATTTTTTGAAATCTCAGAGGGTTAAAAACAGAGCAAAACGTTATACTACAGCACTTTAACACCAATAAAAACATATATATAAATCTACAAAGTAGAAAATGACCTATAAATAGGGACTGAGAAACAAATTTTGCGCCGTTACAATCAAAATAGATAACAGGAACAGGTAACACCCTGCAAAAATAACAGGAAATGACAAAGAGAGCAAACAAATAAATTATAAATCACATAACTCACTCTGCAATCCCAGCCGGCTCACCACAGCCCTGCATTAGCAGAACCTGTGGCAAAAAAACAGCATTTGCCACAGAACAAAAAGTACCATATATAGAACAAACATATAGGCAGAAACCTAATCCCAACACCACAGACATATACAGCACAAAAAGAGCCTATCCGCAATGGAATAGGCTCTTAAAGCTATCTTACGCCATTTTCAATGGCATTCAGTGTATCAATCACTCTATTGTAATCTTACGCACTCCAGATGCTGTTACAACAACATATACACCACTTGAGAGTCGAGGCGTAGTCCCCATCTCACCTGCGTAAACTCTTACACCCGCAACATTGTACACCTCAACAACAGTATCATTTGTATCAAATTCGTCAATTGAAGTAGTCAATGAGGCAACCTCCACGTAATCGGAGAAAGGCGATTCAATATTGCCATTAGAAGCTTTAACTCTGTAGAGGTAAACAGCACGCTCTTCAAGATTCTTGAACGCATAGTTTGTAGCCGTAGTAGTAACAGTTGAAACAAGTTCCTTTTTGAAAGATGTCCCCTGAGAAACATTCAAATTGTCAATCTTTACACGCTTGTTACCTGTTGACATCTCAGTATGCAATGTAACATAGAAATAACCATCAACATCAGCAGAGAGGGTTATTTTTTCGCCAGAACCTGTAATATAAAAATCCTCGTAAGCAACAAGTTCTGTATTCTCATCACGATACTCGACAGAAAGAACAACACCGGTATCTTTTGTATTATACAACACCGCATCAAGTGTAGTAACAACATTGCCCGATGCCTCAACCCAAGGAGCATAAAGATAACCGGGATTTTTGGATGAACCTATACGCAAAGCACCTGTCTCGCTATACACATTCTCGCAATCCCAATCGCTTGATGACATATAGCCGTCAATTGTCGTATAATCCAATAGTGTGTTGCCGGCTGTGCAATTCATAAAATCTTCACTCAGCAACACCTCTTTGTCACCGGCACCGCTTTCTACATCTGTCTGCTTGTAAAGTTCAACTGTATACTCGACTGCATCCTCAACGGCAGCCCAGTTAGCGACAAACGAGTTGCTTGTGACATCAATTGCCGGCAGCACCACTGGAACATCCAAAGAGGCTGTACGCATAAAGTTAAACGAAATAACATCATTCTCGTACTTAATATCAGTAATCGGTTTGTTCATATAACCGCCGGTGTACACCTTTGCGGCAGGAATAGAGGTGTTTGTCAGTTCAGTGTTACCACTTGTTCCCGGCCAAACATCACCTTTAAGACTGGCAGTAAACTCAGCATTTGTCACCTCACCATAGACAGCAAGCTCATTGTCAGCAGGAATCAGTGTATATCGTGGATGGTTTTTTGTTGTATTGATAGTGTTGTTATCCCAAGCCGACTTCAGATAATCTACGTGAATGACAAGCATACCGCTACCGAACAGATACTTATCCCACCCCTCTTGCTTGCGGTTCTCAAGTATATAATACTCGTTCTTGTTGGCATCATTTACAATTTTGTAGCCAACACCACCTTTAGTAAGTGGCTGCATTGAATATGAACCTTTGGTATTTATCTCAACCAATTCTCTCCAACCGCAGAAATCTCTCTGATATGCGCTGTAACCAACAGGCACATAACCTTCGGCTGCGTAGTTACCCTGGTCCATAACATCCCAATAATCCATACCCCAGTTACCGCTATCGTATGTTATGTCATAGATATCGTGCAAGCCAAGACAGTGTGAGAATTCGTGACAGATGAGACCAATACCGGCCATTGTCTTGCCAATGCGGTCTTCATAAGCCTCATTGTATACAAGTTCACCGCTGCAAGCATAAGTGTCGCACTTGACACCATCAACCGTTATGGTACCGGACTGGGCAGATAGTTGCCACTGATGCGGCCAGACGGTATTCTCGTCAGCACCGTATGACTCGGAATATCCAGCATATATGCAGTAGACAAACTCGACCTCGCCGTCGCCATTGTTGTCACATATCGAGAAATCAAAACCGGCTTTGTCGGCCTTTTGGATACCTTCCTTGACCATAAAAGTAGCTTTCTTATCGTCACCACCGGTGTTGTTGCCACCATAATGGGCCATATCGTTATCCAATGTAACAATGTCTGTCACAAGGAAGTTGGGACGGAACTTACCGTCGGATTGCGCAATGAAATAGTCACGCGCACTGCCGATGCTGTTTGCGATGGGATTTTCATATACAAAATCCTTTGTATTGAGTATGTTGTTGAAATCCTCTTTAGTATAGGAAAACTCTGTATCCTTAAACTGCACCAGCAACACTGCAACATTCACATCACCAAGAGGGGTAATCTGCGAACCGGCTCTCTGTGCGGCAACCTTATAGGTCATTGAACGAGCATTGCTTGCTTTGGAAATTTCGGCTTTCATTCCTGAAAAATCCATTGCCGACAGCAACTCATTCTCGGCAACACTGCGCTTTGAGCTATTGTGTGCAAGGCATTTTGTCGACACAAAACCACCATCACCGAAAGTTGCATAAAAGAAGTCTCCACCAGCACCCTTAACCAGTGGTTTGCCATCAATTGTTGCATAGTAGTGCAGAGACTCGTCACCGGCAAGCACTACAGTAAGTTCTGTTCCGTCGGACTGTCTGACGGTAAACGGTTTGCGATAAGCAGGTGCTGCAAAGCCCGAAAGCATAACAAGAACTGCTACCAAAGCCATTAAAATTCGTTTCATCGTTGTTATAATATTAATTTCACTATTTTATAATGTATATATCTTTGCAAAATTAATATTTTTTTTGGTTCAACAACACTTATACACGCTAATTTTAGCAAGGCTTATAAAGAAATACAGCTCTTTTGCATACTACCGGTTCAAGACTCTCTTCTTCTCATCATTTACACCAACAAAATATATGCTCACCCCAATGAGTATCAATGACAATAGAATGACAGGCTCAAATTTATCCACACCTGTCACGAATGACACCACGGAGGCAACAATGAGTGTAACGTATCCATATATGGCCACAACGGTACTGTTCAAATATTTAAGACCTATCGGAATGAGAAAATATGTCAGCACTGTGGGGAATATAAGCACGAATGCAAGCACCAAAAAAGGAGTAATCTTCAGGCCATTCTCAAAAAGAGGAGCAGAGAAGCCAAGAAAGAGAGAAAACAGAAGTGCAACAACAGCGGCCGAGGAAAATGTATAGCGCAATATCGTCATTCTTGAGAGGTGGCCGACCATCTTTGCCGAGAACACCAAGTACACTGCATAAATGATTGAAGCAACAATAGACAACATATTACCAAGCAAGGGTTTATCGGCTACATCACGGTTAGGTTCAGACAGTATGCACAGCAATGCTCCCGCAAATCCGACAGCTATACCCATCAGCTTGCGCGCATCTATACCCTCGTGAAAAATAACAGCCGAGGCAACCACCACCCAAAGAGGCTGCATTGCATTGAAAATGGCAAAACTCACAGGTGTTGTGTGGCTAAGACTCACTGCGTAGAGTGACATATAGCCAAAAATCCCCAAACCGCCTAACAAAAACAGTTTAATCTTATCCTTAAGTTCAACACTCTCAGGCTTGGCAAAAATGCTGATAATCCAAAAAACCAATGCCCCAAAGACCAAACGCAATGTCACACAGCTGGTTGGAGCTATCCACAACGGCAACAGATAGCCCATAGCGTTCACATTCAAGCCACTTAACACTCTTGCAGTAAAAAGCGAAAGAGAGCCTTTTGTATAGTTATTCATCATTTTTTCACTTTTTTCGATTGTTATAGACATTCAACAGCAACAAAAAGAGCAAGGCAGCAAAGCCAAGCACTGCGTTAAGTACAAAAGGAAAACGCTCGCCCTTGATGCCCAGAATATCCTGCACCCAGTCCACAACAAACGGAGCTATGACAATTGCCACATAATTCATAGACATAAGCAATGCAAGGGCATAGGTTGTCTTTTGAGAAGAAGCCAACATAGAGGTCTTGTCATAAACATACGGCTGAGCCATACCATAACCGAAACCTGTTGCCACGCAGCCTATCATAACAAACAATACCGAATGATTGTAGTAGATATCAATCAAACCAAGAGCAATGAACAACAGAGCCCATAGCAGTATATTCTTCCCAAAAACATTCACCAATCTGTTTATAAACAATCCCGGCAGCATCATTGCCAAGAAAAATATTGAAGTAACAACACCGACCACACCACTGTCGTAGCCATATTTACCAAGCAGGAAAGGAAGATTTATGCTTACAACCATAACCAGATAAGTGATGAACAGGTAGTAGAGCATACACTTTGCAAGAGCACCATATTTTATCCATCCACCACTCTGCACAACAGTTTCACCCTGCCCGCCCTGCGCACCGACAGCCTTCTCGCCACGTTTTATTGCCGGCACAAGAACTATTGAGAGAATGGGCAACAGATAGACGACAAAGGGCAAGCGCCACTGGACATCCGCAAGCCATCCGGCAACAGCAGTTGCAATGACAAGAGTTATGTTTGTTATTGCCGACACGTAGCCATACTGCTTTGTACGCTCCTTTCCGCTGAAGAACATAGACACAAGCGAAGTGGAGAAAGGAATTATTATTCCTGCACCTACACCCAACAGGGCACTAACGGCAACCAACTGTCCAATCGTACCTGCGACAAAATATAAAGCTCCACTTAAAAGAAAAAGACATAAACCAATGTATAACAATTTAATATACCCCACTTTGTTGCTTATATAACCGGCAAACAATATAAAAGGGATAATGAGCAAAGAGGGCAAAGTTGTGAGCAACTGCAAATCAAGGTCTGTCGACTTTGGAAATATTGTGGCAAGCCTCTCCAATATTGGCGAAACAGCAAGACCCGGCAATGACGTAAGTGCCGCCACCGACCATATTCCAAGCAATGCCCAAATTGTTATCACACCCTTCCCGGTATTCACCCCGGACATAAACAGCGGTTTTGTAGCATTCACTTCATTTTTCATAATCTGAACTCATTTTTAAAATAAACAGGAAAATAGTGCCTACACAATCTGTCATCCCGGACTTTATATGAGGAGTCTCAATAAAAAAGAAATTTCTCACATTAAATCCGATGTGACACAAATGCTTATTCATAACAAGTGCAAGTACATAAATGTTGCAACCTTAAAAAAACAAAAAGCACGAACCATAGAAAAGCCGGTGATGTTTCAAGAGTACAACACAGTTCAAAAACTGAATTATTAACCATTAAAAAAGAGAAATGATGAAAGAAGAAAATTGCAAGACAACAATGTGTGCACCGGTATTTGGTTCAGAAGAGATGTTGAAAAGCGCTCCTTGCGACAAAATACCACAGCACCCCACCACTCCTGAAATTGCCTACAGAATGGTGAAGGACGAAACTATTGCACAAACACAGCCACGCTTGAATATGGCAACGTTCGTGACAACATATATGGACCCTTACGCCACCAAGCTGATGAACGATGCCATTGACATCAACTACATCGACGAGACCGAATATCCGCGTGTAGCCGTAATGTGTGCCAAGTGCATCAACATCATCGCCAACCTGTGGAACAGCCCCGAGCAGGCCAAATGGAAGGCCGGAGCATTGGGCATAGGTTCAAGCGAAGCCTGTATGCTTGGTGGCGTGGCAGCGTGGCAACGATGGAAAAAACGCCGTACAGCTCAGGGCAAAGCCTGCGACAAGCCAAACTTTGTAATCTCGGCTGCCTATCAGGTTGTATGGGAAAAATTCGCACAATTGTGGCAGATTGAGATGCGCACTGTACCACTCAGCAACGAGAAACTGACCCTCGACCCCAAGGATGCAATAGCAATGTGTGACGAAAATACCATTTGCGTTGTCCCCATTATGGGCGTAACCTGGACAGGACTCAATGACGATGTAAAGGCGCTCAACGATGCGCTCGAGGAGTATAACAAAAAGACCGGATATGACATTCCTATTCACGTCGATGCAGCATCGGGCGGTTTCATAATGCCGTTCCTTAAGCCCGAACTCGAGTGGGATTTCCGCCTAAAATGGGTACTCTCAATCAGTACCAGCGGCCACAAATACGGACTTGTATACCCCGGATTGGGCTGGGTTATTTGGAAAGATAAGAAATTTCTCCCCGACAGTATGTCATTCAGCGTAAACTATCTTGGTGCCGACGTAACACAGGTCGGTTTGAACTTCTCGCGCCCGGCAGCACAGATTTTGGGACAATATTACCAGTTCATTCGCCTTGGATACGAGGGATACAAGGAGATACAGCACAACTCAATGGAGGTAGCAAAATACCTGCACAGCGAGATTGGCAAGATGAAGCCATTCCAGAACTACAGCACCGAGGTGTGCAACCCGCTCTTCATCTGGGAGATGAAGAAAGAGCACGCCAAGCAGGCGAAATGGACACTCTATGATTTGCAGGACAAACTGCGCCAGAACGGTTGGATGGTACCGGCATACACCTTGCCAAAGACTCTTGAAACAACCGTTGTAATGCGCATTGTGGTGCGACAGGGCTTCAGCCGCGATATGGCCGACCAGCTCCTGGGCGATATACAATCTGCCGTTGCCGAGCTCGAGAAGTTACAGTACCCCACACCGTCGCGCCTGAGCATAGAGAGCAATATCAAGGTAAAGGGAACTGTGTACACCCATACCGGCAGCAACAAATAAGCCTTCACGAAGCATCATCCTGAACGCAAGTGAAGTATCTCTGCAATGTACACAGAAAGAGAGACTTCACTGCGCTCAGTATGACAAATCAGAGTACTGGCAATTACAACAAAAACCTATAACAAGAAAATTATTTATGGACAGGGATAGAAGGATAACACGCGAGGAATTGAAGGCAGCCCTCAATGAAGCATACAGAAAGTTCAAGGACGAGAAGAGCGGCAAAAACGCCGACTATATACCCTATCTTGCCAACGTTGATAAAAGCCTCTTTGGCATTGCCGTCTGCCTGAAGGATGGCGAGGTGCTCACTGTGGGTGATTGCAACTACCGGTTCGGCATTGAGTCAATATCCAAGGTGGCAACAGCACTGCTGGTGCTCAAGGAGTACGGACCCGAAACAATCATAAAAATGATTGGTGCAGACGCAACCGGAATGCCTTTCAATTCCATACTCGCCATACTGCTCGAGAACGAGCACCCTTCTACCCCTTTGGTAAATGCAGGGGCTATATCTGCCGTGAGTATGGTGTGCCCGGTTGGTAACAGCCGCGGGAAGTGGGAGGCAATAATGCAGAATATAACCGAGCTTTGTGGCAGTGAGCCACAGCTGATTAATGAGTTGTACAAATCCGAAAGTGTGAGCAACCACAACAACCGCGCCATAGCGTGGCTGCTTAAAGGTTATGACCGCATATACGACGACCCCGAAACGTCACTCGACCTGTACACTCGCCAATGCTCGCTTGGTGTAACAGCGACACAGTTGTCTGCTATGGCAGCAACCATTGCTTTCGGCGGATATAACCCTGTGACAAAAAGGAGAGTCTTTCCTTCTGCGCTCAGCGAGAAGATAACATCAATGATTGCCTCAGTGGGAATGTATGAGTTCACGGGCGATTGGATGTTCAGGACAGGCATACCTGCCAAATCGGGCGTGGGCGGCGGTATCATCGGTGTACTTCCCGGCATCTTTGGTATTGCCGCATTCGCGCCGCCAATTGACAAGGCAGGCAACTCGGTGAAGGCACAACTTGCCATCCGCTACATTATGGAGGAGCTTCGGCTCCACATCTTCAACGGCGAACGCGCAGTGATGGTTGAACGTCAACCAGCTCCTGTATAAAAGAGAATAGGATAGCAAATTGAAGTGACCCCAAAAAGTTGGACTGATTAATAAAAAGTTTATTGGAAAAGAGTTCGGTATTGCACCGGACTCTTTCCTTTTAATCTCAGTTTTATTCTGTCATTGTTGTAGTAGTAGAT
>JAFYWV010000068.1 GCA_017546505.1 Bacteroidaceae bacterium | reverse complement strand
TGAAAAAGAGCGGAAGACGGGGCTCAAACCCGCGACCCTCAGCTTGGAAGGCTAATGCTCTATCAACTGAGCTACTTCCGCAATACGTTTACATAAAGAATTTGCAAACAAACAAAGATAATCATCTCTTTTCAGCTATGCTATCAATGCCGGTTTGCATTCTCTTTTTCAACACATTGTGGGCAAAGATGGATTCGAACCACCGAAGTCGAAAGACAGCAGATTTACAGTCTGCCCCATTTGGCCACTCTGGAATTTGCCCTAGCCTTGTCACTATTTCAGAAAACGCATTTGCGACAACTTCATAACGAAATGCGCTTTCTTTCTTTTGAGCCTCTTGTCGGATTCGAACCAACGACCCCGAGATTACAAATCACGTGCTCTGGCCAACTGAGCTAAAGAGGCGGTCATCATTTATAGCGCTGTTACCGTTGTAAAGCGAGTGCAAAGGTAGGGCTTTTTTTTTAACTACAAAACATTTTCCACTTTTTTTTTAAAAAAAATGCATTTTTCTGCTTTTTCCCTGAATAGAACGGCAAAAAACAGCCTCAAACAACACAAACCCGCCACATAAAAGCAAGCAGACTGCCGACATTGACAACTATCGGCAGTCTGCACACTTTTCAACAGACACCCTCTCTCAAAGAGGCACCGACACTATTTGTTCTTATTCTTCTCGGCCTGAACCTTTACGGCATCAATCGCACCAAGAAGTGCATCTTCAAACGTATCACTTGTCTTTGAGGCAAAAAGATCTCCTCCGGCAGCCGAAACGCGCAAAGCCACCTCTTTATTCTTAGCGGTTTCCGGTTTAATCAGCTTCATTGTCACCTCAAGACCTGTTGCACCTTCGCAAAGCTTGTCCAGCTTCGCAACTTTTTTCTCAACAAACTCCATCAACTGTTGTGATGCATCAAAATGAACAGATTGAATTCTTGTTACCATAATAAAACCTCCTATTATTTATTATTTACCGGCTCTGGGATGAGCCTTCTCATAAAAACCCTTCAACTCCTCAAAACCGAGGTGGGTATATATTTCAGTCGTTGCCAGTTGCCTATGCCCCAACAACTCTTTAACAGCTCCAATCTCGGCATTGTTGTTAAGCATAGCTGTTGCAAACGAGTGCCGCAACACGTGCGGACTCTTTTTTTTCACAGACGTAACCGTTGCAAGGCGTTCATTCACCACCCTATACACACACCCGGGACTGACACGTCCACCTTTGCCCGAAAGAAACAAAGCATCGCAGGGTGACGGCAAAAAACGTTCACGTTCCTCAAGATATACCGCAAGCGCAGCCTTAAGCCCCGAAGCAAAAGGGATATACCTCTCGCGATTGCGTTTTCCAAGCACCTTGACGACATCAGCCTGCATATCAACCGAAGAGACATCCATTCCAACCAACTCTGACAGACGCACACCAGTCTCATAAAACAACTGGAGCATCATTTTGTCGCGACAAGCCACATATCCATCACCGAAAGGAGCGCCATCAATCAGGGCATCCATCTCCTCCTCTTTTACAAAAGAAGGCAACCTCTTGCGGCATTTAGGCCCCCTTAAATGAGCAACCGGATTACCCGCCAAACCACAATTGGCACGGGCAAAATCAAAGAACGACCGCAACGCGCTCAATTTGCGACACACCGACGAGGGCGCAGCACCGGAATCCATCAACGACGCCACCCACGAACGCACAACATCCGTATCAGCCTCCCAAAAGACAAGCGACTCATCCAGCCGGGCGACATACTCCTTGAAAGCCTGCAAGTCACTCTCGTACGCCCGCAATGTGTGAGCCGAGCAGTGCCTCTCAACCTTCAAATACCCGATGAATGAGCCTATAAACATATTCGTTGCCGAAAGAAATAGTCTTTCGGCAACGAATATAAATCAGTTTTTAATAAAAAACAAGAAAATGCGGGAAATTATTCCTCATTTGCGCGAAGCTTCTGTACATATACAGCGTGCTCCATCTTCAACCTCTTCAACACTGAAGGTTTGTCAAACTGCTGACGTGCGCGCAACTCCTTTACAACGCCGGTCTTCTCGAATTTTCTCTTGAATTTCTTGAGAGCTCTCTCAATGTTCTCGCCCTCTTTAACAGGTACTACAATCATTTCCTATTTTATTTATTTAGTTTATATTATTTTTCACCTTAGACAAAATGCAGCGCAAAAGTAGATACATTTTCTCAAACGACAAAACTTTTACGCTGTTTTTTACCGAAAAGGGGTAAAGTTTCTGCAATAACAGCAAAGAACTCCAAAAGTAAACCGAGAGCGCTGGTGGACAACCCAAAATCAACATCATAATTCCAGGCGAAAAAAAGATGGCGACAAAAGCCGCCATCCTACATATAACCTTACTTAATATATTAGAGGTTAGGATTGATGCTGCTCCACTCCTCGATTGCAGGAACAATGTTGAGAGTAACGAGCTCGTCACGCATCTTGCAAAGGTGAGCATAGCTTGCATCAAGCTTTGCAATCTCCTCGTCTGTGCCGACAGGCATCTTGTATGAGCAGCCGTTAGCATCGAGAACTGTATCCATAGCCATCATAATGTGGTTGTACTTCTCGTTAGATACGTATGTACCAGCAGGGTAACGGAATGTCTCACCGCCCATAACTGAACGAATCATTTCAACAGAGAGGTAAGAAGGGCTCTGGAATGATGAACGGCCACGGAGCTTGATGATAGCTGCACCACCCTGTGTAACATCCTTCTTCATCTGCTCCCACTCCTCCTCGGGGAACTCTGCAGTACCGATGATATCTGTCAATGGCTTACCGGCAATTTTGACAGCGCTACCGAACACTGCCATCTGCTCACCGTGACCACCGTAAGTAGCGCAACCTGTAACCTCGCTCATCATCACGCCGAACTTCTTTGCAAGAGCGTTCTGCAGACGTGTTGAGTCAAGACCTGCAAGTGTTGTAACCTGACCTGGCTTCAAACCTGAATAAAGGAGTGTTACAAGACCAGTCAAATCGGCGGGGTTGAAGATGATAACCACGTGCTTAACATCGGGGCAGTATGTCTTGATGTTCTTACCGAGCTCCTCGGCAATCTTGCAGTTACCTGCGAGCAAATCCTCACGTGTCATACCCTCCTTACGTGGAGCACCACCTGATGAAATGATATATTTTGCATCCTTGAATGCCTCGGCAACATCAGTTGTTGCAGTGATATTCACATTGTCGAAACCGCTCTGACGCATCTCCTCGGCAACACCCTCGGGAGAGAATACATCGTAAAGGCAAAGATTGCTTGTCAAGCCCATCATCAAAGCAGACTGAGCCATATTAGAACCAATCATACCGGCAGCGCCGACAATAACCAATTTCTCATCTGTTAGAAATTTCATAACTTTAAAATTTTAAAGGTTTATATTAAAAAACTTTCACTTTCAATAAAAAAACACGCATCACAAACCCAAAGACTCGAAGACACGCATTGTAGCACCGGCATTGGAAGAGACCAAATTTCCGGCCGCGTTCCCGGCGCGTTCAAGCAAACTTTCATCCGCAACAAAGGCATCCATTTTCTCGGCAAAGTCGCAAGTAGCAATAATTTCAAGACCACCGCCACAAGCCTTCAACAGCTGCGCCTCCTGAAACTTTCGGTTGTTAGGGCCAAAGAACACGGGCACGCCATACACAGCAGCCTCGAGCACATTGTGAATACCGACACCAAAGCCACCGCCCACAAGCGCCATCTTTCCATAACGATAGATAGACGAGAGCAGACCATAACAATCGACAATAAGACAATCGGCATTGCGCACCTCTTCAATCGTCGCTGTAGAGTAACGCACACAAGTCCCCTCATACTGTGATATTATAGATGCTATGCGTTCCTCTTTGACCTCGTGCGACGCAATAATCAGTTTCCACTCCCTGTGAGCATTGAAATATGGCATATAAACAGCCTCGTCATACCCCCAAGAGCTACCGACGACAAAAACCCTCCTGTCACCTTCGACAAAAGCATCTACCAAAGGCAATTGACGCGCCTGCTCCAAAATCTTGGCCACACGGTCGAAGCGGGTATCACCCACAACCGTAACATTCTCGACGCCAATTGATTTCAACAAACTTTTCGACTCTACATTCTGCACAAAAAGATGTGTGAAGCAATGCAGCGCCAAACGGTAACGGCCGCCCCAAGACTTGAAGAAGGCCTGTTCCTTACGAAAAATTGACGAGATGCTATAAGCGGGGATTGAACGTTTTTTGAGCTCGAGAAGGAAATTCAGCCAGAACTCATATTTTATGAAAAACGCCATTTTAGGACGCACCATATTCATAAAACGCCGAACATTGCGCTTTGTATCGAAAGGCAGATAACACACGATATCGGCCTGCTGGTAATTTCTTGCCGGCAGATACCCTGATGGAGAGAAAAATGTAAGCACCACACGATATTCGGGATGCTCGGCACGCATCTTCTCAATCATCGGACGCCCCTGTTCAAACTCGCCGAGCGACGAGGCGTGAAACCACACATACTCTACACCCGGTTTCAACTTCTCTTTCAAAACCCGGAAAGTCTCACGATGGCCGACAAGCATATTCTTGGCCTTCTTGTGACCAAAAAGCGCAGCCAACCTCACAAGGAAGATATATATGTATATTCCGAAAGTATACATTGCTTACCCAAGAACTGTTATTGCACGACGCAGACGCGACAACGTCTCGTCTTTTCCGATAAGGCCTGATATGTGGAACATCTGAGGACCTTTTCCTTCTCCAACCAATGCCAAGCGGAAAGCATTCATTATCTCACCCATACCATATCCTTTGGCCTCTATCCACTCGTGTACAGCCTTATCCTGACTCTCAATAGAAAAGTCGTCAAGCGACTCAAGCAAATCGGCCAGCTCGGTCATCTTTTGGGCAGAATCCTCTTTCCAACGTTTCTTTGCAGTCTTTTCATCATAAGCAACAGGAGCCTCGAAATAGAAACTGCTTGCATCCCAGAGTTCGTGTACAAAGTTCACGCGTCCTTTCATCAAAGCAACAATCTCCTCAAGATGCTCCAACGTAGTCTCCACGCCGTGTTCCTTGACAACACTCATAAAGATTTCGGCAATCTCCTTGTCCGATTTCTGCAAAATATATTCGTGGTTAAACCAAACCATCTTCTTATAATCGAAACGTGCACCGGCTTTGCTGCACTTTGAGAGGTCGAATTTCTTGACCAACTCCTCCAACGACATCATCTCTACATCATCGCCGGGATTCCATCCAAGCAAAGCAAGGAAATTCACAACAGCCTCGGGCAGATAGTCGCTCTCGCGGAAACCGGTCGACACTGCACCGCTCTTGGGGTCGTTCCACTCCAACGGGAACACAGGGAAACCCAAACGGTCACCATCGCGCTTGCTGAGCTTGCCGTTACCCTCGGGCTTAAGCAACAAAGAGAGGTGGGCAAACTGCGGCATAGTATCCTCCCAACCAAACGCACGATAGAGCAAAACGTGCAGAGGCGCAGAAGGCAACCACTCTTCACCACGTATAACGTGCGTAATCTCCATCAAATGGTCATCGACAATGTTTGCCAGGTGATATGTAGGCAGTTCATCAGCCGATTTATAAAGTACCTTATCGTCAATTATTGAAGAGTTTATCGTCACCTCACCGCGGATTATATCATTCACCACAACTTTCTCGCCCGGCTCGACCTTGAAACGGACAACATACTGGTGACCCGACTCAATGAGCGCAGCGACCTCCTCGGGCGACATAGCCAATGAGTTGCGCATAGACATACGCGATGCTGCATCATATTGGAAATTATCAATTTCGGCACGCTTGGCCTCAAGTTCTTCGGGAGTATCGAATGCGATATATGCCTTGCCAGCATCCAGCAGTTGCTTTACAAACTTCTTGTATATCTCGCGACGCTCCGACTGGCGATAAGGGCCATAATTTCCACCAAAAGAGACTCCCTCGTCAAACTTTATACCCAACCAACGGAACGATTCAAGTATATACTCCTCGGCACCGGGAACAAAGCGATTTGAGTCGGTATCCTCAATGCGGAGAACCAAATCTCCGCCGTGTTGTTTTGCAAACAAATAATTATAAAGAGCTGTCCTTACTCCACCGATATGAAGCGGGCCTGTCGGGCTTGGAGCAAAACGGACTCTAACTTTTCTTTCAGCCATAGTGTTTAAATATTTAGTTTCGGAAACCATTCACAGGTGTTGCCGTGCCACAAACCGGCACACCACAACAACCCTAATTAACAGTATACTCAGCACAAAAATAGCACAACTTACGCTGTTGGCAAAATAAAATCGTAGATTTTTACACCAAGACAGGCAAAAGCGCAGCACGACAGACACTGCGCACGCATAAGTCGGACACAAAACAGAATAGACAGCCAACACCAACTCGGCCTGACCAAAACTCGTCGTTCGCACTACTTGCAGTCAAAATAACCCATATTAATTTGCATTTAGCCGTTTTTTAGATACATTTGTAAAATAAACAATTCAGATTCGGATTATGAAAGAGAAAGAAAACAAACCGGATAGCACCATCGGTCGCATCAAGAACTTTATCATAAAGTATAGCAGCAATATATCAAAAGGCATTCTTGTTGTTCTTTGCATCGGATTGATTATATATTTTATGCCGAAAGAGAAAAGCGTCTATTATGATTTCAAAACCGACGCACCCTGGATGCACGAACAACTGAGAGCCGAATTCGACTTCGATGTTCCCAAAACAAACGAAGACATTGCAGCCGAGGAGGACAGCATAAGAGAGATTTCTATCCCCATATTTGAACAGATAGGCATCCCTGACGAATTCCACAACGCAGCCATTGCAACATCACTAATCAACAGCAGGAACCCACAGGCCGGACGTCTTTTCTTTGACAAGCTCAAGAATTTCTTTGAGCGAGGCATAATTGAAGACAGCGACACAATCCATCTTAACAGCAACATACACAACAAGATTCTGACCTACCGCGACAGCATAGAGACAAGACGTCTTGAGACCCGCGATTTCATCACACTCTCGCAGGCACGCAAAGCGCTATCAGGCATAACGGCAGACACCGCCGGTATATTGTCACTGATAAAGCCCAACTACAGATACGACAGCCTGGCAAGCCAACTGGAACTGGAAAAACGAATAAAGAACATAGACCCCATTTATGAACACATAAAAGAGGGAACTAAAATCATCAGCAATGGCGATATTATAGACAAAGAGGCCGAAAGAACAATAAAAGCATACCTTACCCAGAAAAAGGTTTGGGAAAAATCAAAATCGGCAAACAATTGGCAATACATACTGCTGGGACAGATACTCTTCATTGTTGTCTGTATGATCATATTCTTGGCATACATAAACATTTACAAAAAAGAGGTAATGAACAATGCCAACAAATTCACGTTTGTTATCTTGTCTGCAACAATATTTCCAATATTCGTAGGTATAATCACATCACAAGGCGACATAAGCGTTTTCACCCTCCCCTTTGCCATTCTGCCCATTACACTATGCCTGTTCATTGACGAAAGCACAGCATTCGTCACCAACTGCATATCCCTGGCAATGTGTTCGATAATGCTGGCTTCGCCATACGAATTCATCCTGTTACAGACTTTGGCCGGCTGCAGCGCCATACTAAGCCTCAGGGAGCTGTCGTCACGAGCACAAATGTTCAGATGCGTTATAATCACATTCCTGACATACGCAATCGTATACCTATGCTACAAAATGGTGAGCACGGCAGGCTTTTCAAAAATAAGCACACTGATGTATGCCTATTTTGCCGTAAGCTCAATGCTGACACTTTTCATTTACCCGTTAATGCTCATCATAGAGCGCACATTCGGGTTCATATCAAGTGTCACCCTCATAGAGTTGTCAAACCTGAACAACAAGCTTTTACAAAGAATGTCGCAAGAAGCACCTGGAACATTCCAGCACTCGATGCAGGTGGGAAACCTTGCAGCAGAAGCAGCCATCGCAATAGGTGCGAACTCCCTCGAAGTACGTACAGGAGCGCTATACCACGATATAGGCAAGTTGGAAAACCCAATATATTTCACCGAGAACCAGAATGGAGGCCTTAGCCCACACAACAGCCTCAGCGCAGTAGAGAGCGCACAAACGATAATAAAGCACGTCACAGACGGACTCGCCACCGCCGAGCGCGAAGGGCTGCCAAAGAGAATCAGAGATTTTATAAGAACCCATCACGGAGTTTCTAAAACAGGATATTTCTACATCACGTATAAGAACGAACACCCCAACGAAGAGATTGACGAGACACTTTTCACTTACCCGGGCCCAAGACCATCGACAAAAGAACAGGCCGTACTTATGCTGGCCGATTGCGTAGAAGCCGCATCACACAGCATCAAAGAGTACACCGAGGAGAATATATGCAAACTTGTTGACAACATAACAGAGACCAAGCTAAGAGAGGGTGAGCTAATGATGAGCCCGCTCACATTCAAGGATATTTACACAATTAAAGAGGTGTTCAAAAAGAGGCTTATGGCCATCTATCACACACGTATCAGCTACCCGGCCGAAAAGAAGTCATAACACCAAAACAAACAAGACCAAGACAAGAACGTTAATTTCACAGAGTGTCTTTAACGTTCTTTTTGCACCTACAATACAGATATGAGCGGAATAACACACTACCTTTGGAAAAACGGGTTGTTACAGAATTCAGGGCTACACACCAATGATGGTACTCCATTACAGATAATCTCACCGGGATTTGACGCTGCCGGAGAAAACATCTTTAAAGAGGCTAAAATAAAAATCGGAGACAACATCTGGTGTGGAGATATCGTTATGCCCGGCAGCAAACCGGCAGAGAACGGGCACTGCATCGGAAGTACAATATTATACGTTACATTGAACGGACAAGAGGAGACAAACATCAAGAGCGGAACAGAGACTCTCAATATTGAGTGCCCCAAAGAGCTTGTACACGAATTCAACTCAGTAGAACAACACAGCGACAAGTTCCCTTGCTCCGAATCCATAACAAAGTTGACAGAGATGCAGCTCCACAGCCACCTTTCCAGGCTTTTGACCGAGCGCATTGAAGAGAAACGCAAGATTGTGGAACGCATCTTCACACAGTGCGACCGGAAATGGGAAGATACGTTGCTGAAGATAACCATACGCAGTTTTGGCTTTGGCATACAAAGTCCTGTTTTCGATGAATGGGCAAGCATACTCAACACACAAGCGCTGGGCAAACACCGCGACAATCAGACACAAATAGAAGCCATCCTCTTTGGTCAGGCAGGCCTGCTTGAAGATGAGAGTATTCCTTATTATTATAGAAAAGATGCCGTTTGCAATGCCTACTACAATGAATTGAAGAACGAATATCGCTTCTTGAGCAACAAGTTCGGACTTGAGAGTATTGACCACAAAATGTGGGGCACCGGCAACGCTACCCCACACCTGCGCATAGCAAGGATTGCAAGCCTATACTATTTGGGCAGACTCACTATGTCCGGCATAACAGCATCACACACCCTGACAGAGATATACAAACTGTTCGGGCACCCGCTTGACGGATATTGGCAAAACCACACCTGCTTTGGAGGAACAGAGACAAGCGGCAACGGCTGTATGAGACAGAAACAGGTCGATGTTATAATAATAAACTCTGTTGTACCTATGCTCTACATATACGGCAAACACCGTAAAGAAGAGCATCTCTGCGAGATGGCCGAAGACCTGTTACACCAGATAACCCCCGAGGAGAACAGCATAATAAAAAGATGGAGAGAGCAAGGTGTAAAGGTCGACTGCGCTGCCGACTCGCAAGCACTACTGCAATTAAACCGCAGCTATTGCAGAACAAACAACTGCACCAACTGCCCATTTGCATACCATTATATAAAAAGCAGAATAGAGAATTTTAAGATATAACCGGCCACTATATTACAAAAATAAGTCGGGGCGCTCCATTTGGAGC
>JAFYWV010000067.1 GCA_017546505.1 Bacteroidaceae bacterium | reverse complement strand
GAATGTTCGCCCGCTAGTTAGGTGCTCGCCTTGGCGAGTGACTAACTGAGGAAGGTCCGCATCACCCAAAAATCAACAGAAAGGTTCAAGTGGCAAGAACTCTTCGACTGAAGGAAATTGCCTATGGCAATTCCTGAACAAAGAAGAGGCCGACTGGGCTTTCCGTGTGCCGGGGCTTTTCGTTCTTTTGGCCTCCAAAAGAACATGAAAGAACGACTTGAAGAAAATTCAAGTGAACAATTAAGGTTGAGGACTGCCGTTGAATGTTATGGCGAGCAAAAAACGAAGCCAATAATGGTTTGCTACTGATCCAATCCTTCCAATTAAAGATACTATATACCCACACTAAATTTCTACTGAGCCATTTCAACCCTTATATTTTGTCAATTCGAAAAAAACTAAAAAGGCTGAGCCAAAATTTACATTTTGACTCAGCCTCACTCAATTATTATGTGTTGCTTTTATGCAAGCATCTCTTTCAGTTCTTCGGCGGTAACTGTTTTCTGTTCGCCGGTTGTCATATTCTTCAGCGCAACGGTGCCGTCGGTCATCTCCTGCTCGCCAATGATGGCAACAAACGGAATGGCCTTGTTGTTGGCATATCCCATCTGTTTCTTCATCTTGTCGCTGCTTGGGAACAGTTCGGCCGAGATTCCAGCCTTGCGCAGCTCGCCGATAATCTGCAATGAGCGCATAGCCTCCTTCTCGCCAAAGTTCACAAACATCACCTTTGTGGTGCTGATGGCATCCTGTGGGTAGAGGTCGAGTTGGTTCATCACGTCGTAGATGCGGTCGGCACCAAAAGAGATACCCACACCCGACATTCCGTCCATACCGAACACGCCGGTGAGGTTGTCGTAGCGTCCGCCACCGGTGATGCTGCCAATGGCAACGTCCAATGCCTTCACCTCAAGGATTGCACCTGTGTAGTAGTTGAGGCCTCGCGCAAGGGTGAGGTCAATATCGAGCGTGCTCTTTATGCCTATTCCCTTTATCGTATCAAGGATGAACTGCAACTCCTCGACACCCTTTTCGCCAATGGCATTGCCGCTGAGTGTCTGGGCAAGAATATGCATCTTCTCGTCGTTATTGCCCTGTGCCTTGAGGATTGGTAACAGTTTTTCTATTGACTCGTCGCTGATTTCCTTGCTCTTGAGCTCGGCAATCACGCCGTCAAGGCCAATCTTGTCAATCTTGTCAATGGCAACGGTGATGTCAATAATCTTCTCGGGCTCGCCAATGACGTCGGCAATGCCGGCAAGAACCTTGCGGTTGTTGAGCTTTATGGCAACGCGTATGTTCAGTTTCTCGAACACATAGTCAATGAGCTGTATTAGCTCTACCTCATTGATGAGCGAGTTGTTGCCGATGATGTCGGCGTCGCACTGGTAGAACTCGCGGTAACGTCCTTTCTGTGGACGGTCGGCACGCCACACGGGCTGTATCTGGTAGCGTTTGAAGGGGAACGACAGCTCTTCGCGGTGCATAACCACGTAGCGTGCGAAAGGTACGGTGAGGTCGTAGCGTAAGCCCTTCTCGCAGAACTTTGATGCAAGTTTTGCGGCGTTGCGGCTCAGTAGCTCCTCGTCGGTGAGTCCCTTGAAGTAGTCGCCCGAGTTCTGTATCTTGAATAGTAGTTTGTCTCCCTCTTCGCCATATTTTCCCATCAGTGTCGATAGGTTCTCCATTGCCGGCGTCTCAATCTGCTGGAAACCGAACAGGTGGAATGCCTTGCGTATGGTGTCGAAGATGTAATTTCTGCGGGACATCTCAATGGGTGAAAAATCCCTTGTTCCTTTAGGTATTGATGGTTTTGCTGCCATTTTAAATCAGTCGCGTCTGTTCATAAATATCATAACGTAGTAGAGCAGTGTGGCCAGTGACGACAGTGCTGCAACAACGTATGTATATGCTGCCGAGCGCAGTGCTCCGCAAGCGAATTTGTGATTTCTTGAATTTGTTATTCCGGCTGTCTGCAACCAGACCAGTGCTCTGCGGCTTGCGTCCACCTCGACAGGCAGGGTGATGAAGCTGAAAAGTGTTGTTGTCGCAAACAGTATGATACCTGCCAAAAGCAGTCCGGGCATAGTCTGCACAGTGAGAATGCCGATGAGCAGTACCCAGGTCATTATGTTTGATGAGAACGACACTATGGGCACCAATGCAGAGCGCATCTTTAGCGGGGCGTATGCTCTTGCGTGCTGCACTGCGTGGCCGCACTCGTGGGCGGCAACAGCAACTGCTGCTATGCTTGCCGAGTTGTACACTCCCTGGCTCAGGTTGACTGTCTTTGTCGCAGGGTTGTAGTGGTCGGTTAGGGTACCGGGGGTGCTGGTTACCTTGACATCGTATATGCCGTTGTCGTGCAACATCTTCACTGCAGCGTCATATCCGGTCATCGCAACCGGCATCTTCGAGTATTTCTCGAATTTGCTTTTGAGGTTGGCCTGCACGATGTAGCTGACGATTGCAATACCTATGAAAAGTATCAGGTATGTGTAATCGTATGATGCACCGGTGTGTACAACCTGTTGTGCAAAGTTTATTGCTGTTGAAAACATAATTTTTTCTTAGATTGAACGTGTGATTGTCTGGTCGCGGTCGGGGCCTATTGACAGGTACTTCACGGGCACTCCGAGCTCCTTCTCCAGGAACGCGATGTAGTCCTTGAAAGCCTGTGGCAGCTCCTCCTCGCTCTTCAGCTTGGTGAGGTCGGTCATCCAACCTTTAATCTCGGTGTAGACCGGCTCAACGCCTTCAATGTCGTATGGCAGGTGTGTGAGTGTCTCGCCATTCTTCTTGTATGCGATGCAGGCCTTGATTGTGGGGAACGTGTCGAGCACGTCGCTCTTCATCAGAATGAGGTGTGTCACACCGTTAATCATAATGGTGTACTTGAGTGCTACAAGGTCAATCCATCCGCAACGGCGTTCACGGCCTGTAACAGCGCCATACTCGTGGCCTCTGTCGCGCATCTCCTTGCCGTCCTCGTCAAAGAGTTCTGTGGGGAATGGGCCCGAGCCGACACGTGTGCAATAGGCCTTTGTGATTCCATATACATTGCCTATTCTGTTGGGGGCTACACCTAAACCTGTGCAAGCGCCGGCACAAACGGTGTTTGATGATGTGACGAACGGATAGCTGCCGAAATCGATGTCGAGCATACTGCCCTGTGCGCCCTCGCAAAGGATTGATTTGCCTTCGTTCATCAGGTCGTTGATGAGCTGCTCACTGTCGATGAGACGGAACTTCTTCAGGTATTCTACTGCGGCAAGCCACTCCTGCTCGATGGCCGAGATGTCGTAGCTGTAGTTCATATCTTTGAGTATCTGCTCGTGGCGTCCCTTAGCCTGTGCATACTTCTGCTCGAAGTTCTCGAGGATGTCACCTACGCGCAAACCGTTACGGCTTATTTTGTCGGTGTATGTGGGGCCGATGCCCTTGCCTGTTGTGCCCACTTTTGCGTCGCCCTTTGCAGCCTCGTATGCAGCGTCGAGCACGCGGTGTGTAGGCAGGATTAGATGTGCCTTCTTTGAGATATAGAGGTTCTTGGTGAGGTCATAGCCTGCCTCGATGAGGCTCTCGGCCTCGCCCTTGAAGAGCGCCGGGTCAAGCACCACGCCGTTTCCTATGATATTTACCTTGCCTCCCTGGAATATACCCGATGGAATTGAACGCAAAACGAATTTCTTGCCGTCAAACTCCAATGTGTGGCCGGCATTTGGGCCACCCTGAAAACGTGCCACCACGTCGTAGTTGGGTGTGAGCACGTCAACGACTTTTCCTTTTCCTTCGTCACCCCACTGGAGTCCTAATAGTACATCAATGTTCTGTTTCATTGTTATTTACTTTTTGTCAGCTTTGCCTTACGTCGCTTGATTGCCTGATGGCACTTGTTGCATAGCCCGTAAAGGTGCAGCGAGTAATGGGTTAAATGAAATTTCTTTATATTTTTTGTTATGTTCTCTGTTATGCTAATATTGCTCAGCTCTGTCACCTTGCCACATTTTGTGCATACGGTGTAGGCCTTTTCAGTCCCGTAGCACTTCTCGTATTTCGATATTGCTCCAAACTGATGGTGCGTCACAAGGTTGGCCTGTATGAGCATTGTTATGGTGTTGTATATGGTAGCGCGGCTCACACGGAACTTTACGCTCTCCTCGAGGTGCTCCATAAGCTCTTTTATCTCGAAACAGCCGTTGATGGAGTATATTGCGTCAAGGATGGCAAAACGCTCAGGTGTACGCCTGCATTTGTTCTCCTTCAGATATTCGGTAAATATCTGGTTGACAATATCCACAATCTTGCTGTTCTCCATATTTCACCTGTTCCACGAGCCGATACCGATCTTTGGAGCTGGGCTCTCCCTGATGCTCCTGTGCCGATGTTGCGGTTATCGTAGTTTCAACACACAAAGTTATCGTTTATTTTTATATTACGGTAAACAAATGGGTTTAAATTTCTATAAAAAGTCAGAAATAAACAAAAGTGACGCCCACAGTACAATCCAAGAGGCGTGCCCGGGCACGCTTCTTGTGGTGCTATCCGTAATTCTCAAGCAGTGCTGCAAGGCTTGCCGGTGTAGTGCAATTTGCGGTTATTGCTTTCTTTAGCCTTTCGGTTGCAAGCGGTGAACTGTCCAGATAGTTCATTATGGCGTTCAATGCACATCCGGTGGTTGGGCTCTGCTTCTCCACGCTCTCTATGTTTATGATGCTTTTGAAAAAAGCCCTCTCCTGCTCGTCGCTTGCCGCCACTCCACGGCGTACAAGATGTGAGATTGTCAAATAACCGCAGTAGCGGTACATTGCATCCGATGTCGCAATCCACTCCAGGGCCTTGTCCCAGGCGTTGGGCAGTCTGCACAAGCGGTGCATTGCAAGCTGGTCGGCAATCTCGGTGAATTTCACTTCACCGACCCAACGGTCGGCCACTTCAACAAAGGAGTGCTCGGGCATAAGGTAGATTGCCAGTATTTTGCACTCCCTGATGTTCTCTTGCCACAGGGCTGCTGCAAGCTCCTCGTTCTCCTTGTGTGCTTCAGCAATGCCTTTGAGGCGTGGAATTTCCACACCGAAATTTATCTTGTAGTCGAGCCCTTGACGGCGCTGGAGAGTCGAAACAACTCCGTTCATTGCCAAACGGAGTGATTTCTTTATTTCACGTATTTCGTCGAGTGTATTCTGTTCCATTCTTTGTGCTTACTTGGTCATTGTGTGCTTTCTGCGATAGTTGTTGGGCGTCTCGCCCACAAGGCGATAGAATGATGCATAGAACGATTGGCGGTTGGCAAAGCCCACTTGCTTGCCAATCTCTTCGATTGTCAATTCCTGGAAACGTTTGTCTGTGAGTTTGTGCTGTGCCTCTTTAATGCGGTATTCGTTTATCAGGCACGAGAAGTTTGTGTTGAAACGTGAGTTTATTACCGCCGAGATATATCTGGTATTGGTGCCCAGAATTACCGCAAGTTCCTTTGCCGAAAAATCCTTGTCGCGGTAACGTTTCTCAACTATGATTATGTTGAGAATTTTGTCATACAGTTCGTCGGCCAGCTCGGCGCGGATAAGCGTGCGGTAAGCTGCATTCTTTTCTTGTTTTTCCCTGATGTTGTAGCGGGAGTGGGAGTTCTCTGTCATAGTGATTGTTTTTCAATGTTCCCCCAAATGTACAACCAAATTTTATAAAAAGCTTCTAATTTTGTATTTTTTATTCTTTGCTTGTAAATATTTTTCACATCAAGGCATGGTTGCTATAAGCCTACAGCGTTTTGGCCGGCTCCCAGTTCTGTGGCTTTCTTGCGGCATTTGCGTGCGGCATCCTTTTTGCCCATCTTCTCATAGATGATGGCCTGCAGTATATAGTTGTTGGCATTGTCGGGGTCCAGTTCAATGGCTTTCTCAAGGTCCATCATTGCCAGCTCGTTGTGCCCGCGCTCTCTCTCAAGGTTGCTGCGTGCAATGTATAGCTCTGCAATGCCGGCATTCTCCTCTATCATAGCCGACAGGACCAACAAGCTCTCATCGTAACGCTTCTCTTTCTGGTATAGCATCGCTATGCCCAGACGTACGCTCAGGTTGTCGGGTATCCACATCTGTAACCGTTTGTAGTCTTCCCACGCCTTGTCGAACTGTTCTGTGTTGGTGTATATGTGGGCCCGGCACAATAAAGCTCCTGTGTTGCTTGGTTCGTGTTGCAGTAGTCTGTTGTAGTCCTCGAGTGCACGGGCTGTGCTGTCGAGCCTCAGGTAGATGTTTGCACGCTGCTGCAATAGCGTGAGTTCAGATGGTGCAACCTCAAGAGCTTTGTCATACTCTTTCAATGCTTTTTGAAGCTCGTTCTGCATTTGATACGAATATGCCAGGTTTGCAAGTGCGTAAATCTTCTCGTTATTGTTGGAACTGTATGCGACGGCCTGTTCAAAATATACTGCAGCCTGTGCATAGTCATTCTCCTTTATGTGTCCGATGCCCTTTTGGCAGATTTCGTTGTAGTTCTGTGCTTTTATGGCAAGTGCTATGAACAGTAGTGTAAAAGAGAGTATAGTTTTCATTGGATGATATGTTTGTCGGTTTGTGCGCGAATATAATATATTTATTCATAAGCGGTTTTAAAATTCATATTAAAATATATTAAAGCCCGGCAAAGAGTGCCGGCCGCCCTGTCATAAGCAGGAAAAATGACCTTCTTGCCGTTAAAATGATATGCAAGCTCTTGACGTTTGCGAATAATTGTTGTATCTTCGCACCGCAAAGACGTGGAATGTGCTTTATAGCCTCCGCTATTGCAGGCCTTGGTAGTTCAATGGATAGAATAAGTCTCTCCTAAAGATTAGATTCGGGTTCGATTCCCGACCGAGGTACAAGGTGGAGAAGGCGGTTGCCTTTTTCCACCTTTTTTCATTGCCCCGTTTATAGGGGCAGCCGCACAAACTATGGAACACACAATATGAATAATTGCAGTAACAGAGGCTCTAAATCTCTATTCAGTGGTTATAACTGTCTGTCAAGGTCTTTTTTGAATGAAATTCCTTTCATCTTTTTCTTTATGAAACTGATGGGGTTGAGTTCTATATGCCATCTTATTATCCAGCGTGCAAATGCGCTGGAGAATATTTCGATGCTTCCAACATATTTGAATCTCTCCGGTAGAATTGCTATATTGTTTCTATTTGCCTATCTATTGGCTGCAGCTCTTACGGCTATAAGAAGAAATTCCGCGAGGCTGTGTGTTAAAATTTTCTTTTATCTCATTCTAATACTTCTTTTTTCTATAAGATATTTCTTGATGTCAAATTTCGGTCTTGAAATATCCCCGACCTGTTTCGTACTGTTAGCAGAGACGACCGTAACCGAATCGACGGAATTTATAGATCAATATATTCTTTCCAATTCAATGTTGCCTTTGTTGAAGTCAGTTTCTTGTTATGTCTTGGCAATTATTGTAGCCGAGCTCTCCTGGTTCTACATTAAAAAAGCAGTGAACAGAAAAGAGAAAATCTCTTCGCTCTCCATATTTTTGACAAGGAGTGTGACGCTCTTCTTGGCTATAATATTGTTGTTTGGACTTTATTCAACAAACATATACTGGAGGGTTTACAATGCAAAGTCCCCCGATCATATACGTTATTTATTGCCACCTAACGACCCGTTGTCTTCAATATACACCTCTTTGGTAACTTTGCAGATGATGTCGAGTAATGTGTCTGATGCAATTGAGGTCAACAAAAGAGTCTATGAAACGGAAAATGCATATACCACACAGGATGACACAATTAATATTGTTGTAGTAATCGGTGAGTCTTATATCAAAAGCCACTCCCAATTGTATGGCTATAGTCTTGCAACATCTCCTAATTTGAAAAAAGAACAGCAGGAAGGGAGGTTGTTCGTGTTCAATGATGTCATTTCTTCATCAAATAGCACCAGTGTTGTGATGAGGGAAATTTTCAGCTGTAACAGTAATGATGTAGAGGAACAATGGTTCGATTATCCGACGTTTCTTACCATATTCAGAAAGGCAGGGTATAATGTCCTTTTCTGGGACAATCAGCGCGATTATGACAAAATGGCTACATATTCATTTACTTTGAACAGTTTTTTGTATAATCCTGAGCTGCAGAATATCTTGTATACCCAAACAAACAGCGAGTCGTATGAATATGACGGTGGCATTGTAGAATCATTCAACAATAATGTCGATATTTCAGTAGAAAAGAGTAATTTGATATTGTTTCATTTGCAGGGGCAGCACGTGACTCCATCGGGACGTTTTCCGCACGATACTTTCAAGTATTTTACAGCCGACAGTATAAAAAGAAACGATGCTTTTTTGACAAATGAAATGAAAGAGTATATTGCAGACTACGACAATGCTACTCTATACAACGACTATGTGATGAGCCGGATTTTTGATACTTTCAAGGACAGTAATACAGTGCTTATATATTTCTCGGACCACGGCGAAGAGGCATACGATTACAGGAAACAGTGTGGTCGTGATCACGGTGAAATAACTCCAATGATGTTGAAATATCAATTTGAAATTCCTTTTGTAATCTGGTGTTCCGATATTTACAAGAAGAACAATCCAAATATCGTGGATAGTATACACAAGGCTGTCAACCGTCCTTTCGTCCTTGATAATATTTGCAATACTCTCTTCAATCTTGGCGGTGTGAAAACAAAATATTATAGAGCTGAATTTGATCTTGTCAGTGCAAATTATGAGTGTGAGGAACGAGTGGTGAAAGGTCAGTATGTATATGAGAAAATCCGCTATACGGGTGAATGACTTTCTTTTATTGCTCACTCCACGTTATCAGGCTCTATAATAACTTTCATTCCAATGTGGCAGTGGGGGTAGAGCGCCTTGATGTCCTCGTTCCTCATTCTTACACACCCCTCGCTGCTGCGGGTGCCTATGCTCTCGGGGAAAATGGTGCCGTGTATGCCAATGTCGTTGAAACCGGGGACGTTGAGCCTGAAAAATAGTGGGCCGTATGCACCCTTGCGTCTTCCCATTCCGTCGCCAAAATCGTGTTTCCACGATGTGGAGTTGTACATCTTCTTTATCTTGAACTCTCCTTCAGGTGTCTTGCAGTCGCCACCCATTGTCTTGTTGCCAAGGTTCTTGCCACAGGCAACCGGGCGTGTGAAGATGGTGTCGTTGTGCTCATTGATGACATATAGTTGCAGTTTCTCCTTCGATATCACAATATGCTTTTGTGCGAATGCCGGCAGTTGCAAAGTTGCCAGCAATGCTGTAAATATATATATCCTCATAATGTCACATCCTATCGTGTCAGTGAGAACTTCATACTCACACCAAAGTCTGTTGTTGTGGTGGGGTATGAACTTGCCGAGATTAGCGGTATGGTCTTTTGACGGTCGAAGTAGAGGCTGAATGAGAGCATCTTGCTGTAGGTGTAGTCGGCTGTTATCGAGTAGTTCAACGATTTGTTGCCGCTTGTGGCCTGTGTGGTTCCTTTGTCTATGCTGCGGCATATTGATGACTGGTTCTTGAACGAGAAGTCGGCACGTATGTTTATGTCGTTGCCGCCGCTGCTCTTCTGCTTGCTCTTGTTCGCTTTTTTGCCTCCTCCGAATGGCTTGAAATCCAATATCTTATATCCGATGTTGAATGCAATCTCCTGGTTCTGTGTCTCGACCATCTGTATGGCTGTGAGGCTCAGGTTCACCATTCTCGATTTTATGAATTTTGCTCCCAATGTGAGGTTGAAGTTTGTTGTTATGTCAACTCCGATGAGTGGCGAGAAACTCTCGTTTATGGATACTGTTCCTATGTTGTAGCGGCTGCTTGGTACCGGCATTCCCGTTGTGGCGTTGTTTACAAAACCAATGCCGCGGCTATACTCCATATATGTTGCGTATGTGTTGTATGCTCCCACTGCATAGACACTCTTGTATCCGTGTTCAATATTCACACTCTTGAAGTACTTTTCAAAGAATGGCAGTTTGGAGAGTCCTGAATATTTGATTTTCCAGTTTGGCAGCATACGCAGCATATTGGGGAAGATGTCGTTTCCGCCAATGCCGGTGTAGGCGTCGAGGAACGACGGTATCATTACATCGGCCGAATAGAGGTCCACACCGCCATTTGCCGGGTCGTATTTCTGTCCGGCAAGTGCACTCGATGCGGGGTATTCGCTGTTCATATATATACTCTCGAGCCTCTGACGTTTTTTGTCGAGGTTGCCGATGAACTTGTCATAGACATCGGATTGGTAGTTGTTCTTTGCATTTCCACTACCGAACGCCGAGCCAATGGTGATTGTTGTCATTGAGAAACCACCCGACTCGCTTGTCGGCATACCGTCGTACATAAACTGTATGCTCTTGCTCTGGTTACGTGTCCAGCTGGCATTGAGGTCAATCTTGAAGTCCCTGAAAGGTTCGAGTGTGACTCTCGCCTGCAGGTCCTCGGCAGCCGTGGAGGTTGCCATTGAGGCAATGCTGTCGCTGCGCAGCAGCCAGTTGCGTCTCTGCGCTTTGCCAAGATAGCTGTCGCCGATGAGGCCAAAGGCAAAATCGAGTCCGGGGGCAAAGAAACCGTCTACATTGTTCTGTCCGAATATGTCGCCGGCATTGGGCATAAAGCCCGGCAGGTTCATAGCGTATGCGTTGGTGTAGTTGAACGATGCTGTGCGGACCATCATAAGCACTCGTGTGGGGTACTGCATAGCTTTTGCGAATTTGCTGCGTTCACCATCGGTCTGCTTGGCTGTGACAATTACCTTTATGCTTATGCTGTCCTGGTTCTTTATTAAAATCTTGTTCTCGTCAATGACCTTGTATTTGAGTTTGTATGCCTCGCCTTTCTTGGTGCGTGCAATTACATCCAGCTTCTTGTTCTTGAGGTTGTGGGTCAGGGTTGTGGTTGTGTCGCTCTTGAGACGTATCTCCTTTGTGAAAGGTTTGGGTTTCTCAACCTTGGGCTTGCGGCTCTTCGACGATTTCTGGTTTTTCTTGTTGCTGGCAAAGCGCTTGTTGGTCTCTTCGAGATAGGGTATCAGGTTATACAGTTTCTCGAAGTTCATTGTTGTCTTTAAGGTTATATTGCGCTTGTTGCTGATGTTGTTGCCGACGTTTACTCCCGAGATGGTGTTGCCTCGCATCCAATTATATGTCGCAGAGTAGCTGGCATCGGCAGTCAACCACTCAAATATTGGCAGTTTGTTGAGTGGCAGCGTGTACGATGCGGTGAAGTTCTGTTGGTAGCTCAACGGGCGTCCGAAGTTCTGAAGGCTATACTTGACAGAGTCTTTCCAGGCTGCGTATTCGTTGGGGTATCTCTCCTTGTTTACAGGGAGGAAAGGCTCCTCAATCTCGGCGTTGGTGCCGGTGTTGAGGCTTGCTCTCAGGTTTGTAGTGGGGTCCCATTTTATTGACATAGAACGGTTCCAGTAGAACTGTTGCGAGAATGTCAACGGTATCTCGTTGTCGCCGGCCATTGATTGCAGGTCGCGACGTTGCAGCTCGTGGTATGTGCGTGTCATATCGGTGTTGAGCGCCAACGATTGAGGCAGCGGGTTCACTCCCCAGTCTTTGAGTATCTTTAACCACTTCGATTTGCTCTTCATCTTTCCGAAAGGCTTCAATGTCTTTATAGGGCTCGAGTAGTTGTAGCTTATCGAGGCTTTCCAATTTACGCGGTTCTCCCAGCTGATGGTGCTGCCGCTGTTGTTTGTGGAGGCGTGTGAGAAACTGAAACTGATGTTCGACGGGTCGTATGGCATCGGGGTCTTGCTCGTGATGTTGACCTTGGCATTGCTGACACTGAAATTCTTTGATACAGAGCGTGTCTGCGAGATACTCTTCAGCGAGTCCTTGCCGGCATCATCGTATGTGTCGAGTACATCGTCAAAGTCAAGGTCGGTATCAAAGGGGCTGTAGAGCGGCGATGTCACTTCCTCGGTAAACGAGTAGTAGGCAGGGATGCTCACTTTGAACGAGCGTGGCAACAGGCGGCCCACATCAAGTGTTCCGGTGAGTGAATAGCGGTAGTAGTCGTCTTTGCGGCGTGCGGCCAATTTCTCCTCAAGGCCACCGAAACCGGCGGTCTCAATCTTTCCCTGTGCGGCAAACGAGCCAAGGTCGCTGAGCTTGATGTTGAGGTTGCCCTGTGCTGCCCATCCGCTCTTGTTGTTGAAACCGATGAGGCGCATCTCGTTAACCCAGACAATGGCCGACTTGTTGCCCGCGCTGTTGTTGCGCACGCCAATCATCATAACTTTGACCTGTCCCAATGAGGGGCTTCCCACAATGCTTATTCTGTTCTTTGGCGTCTCACTGTCATACTCGCTGTATATGGTTGTGTTCGTTACGCCTTCGGCATTGCTGTTGCGTAATGTGTTGCGGCGTATCTTTATATCGGTGAGCTTGCTCATCTCTATGTCAATCATATTCTCCTGTGGCCATACGATGGTTGCCGAGGATGTGCTGTTGCCGTCGTATGAGCCGTGTGGGGTGATGGTCAACGGCACTTCGTACTCGTAGTAGTTGCTCTTGTAGTCAGAGCCCAGGCGCACAAAGAGTGATATGTCGTTGTCCTTGAGTTGTGTGACATCCGTTTCGGGGGCTTCGGCGTGAATGAACAGCTGTATGCGTTCATATTGGCGTATGTCGAGGTTGCTCTTCTTGTATACGGCACGGCTTTCCTTGCTTCCGAGGTTGTTGATGTTGAGTGCCAAAGCCTGTTCGTTGTCCTGTCGCAACTGTGGCTGGCTGGGGTCGATGATACGTGTTACACCGGGGGGGAGCACATAGTTGACCGGTTTGCGGTCGCCGTGCTCTTCAATGCTGACAGCGGATGTAGTGAATTCACCCGACATTGTCGGGGCTGTGTTGTTCTTTGAGGCAATGGGTTGCTGGTATGGTCTCCAGTCACCGCGTACAAGCTGCATTGTTGCAAAGCGCAGTGTGACCGGTTGCTGGAACTGTGTCATATACATACGTATGAAACGTATCGATGTGAAATCGCGTATTGTACCCACTGCTTTCTCATACTCGTCGATGGGGATGCGGAACTTGTACCAGTCGACACTCTCGGTGTTGCCGTTGCGCAGTTTTGAGGTGACTGTGCGTTTGTCGGTTATGTAGTTGCTGCCGACCTGCATATCCTCGGGGCGCAGAGAAATCCTGTACTGGAAGTAATTTTCATACTCGTCCATCGTAAAGTCCTGGTTGACATCTTCCACATCAGGGGTGGTCTTTGCAGCGCTGCTGTAGTCATTGTCTGAGTCGCTGGGCGAGTTACCCTCGGTGTTGTTGAAGTATTTATAACGTTCGATGATGCTACGCTGCACAGCATCGTAGTCGCCGCCACGGAAATAGTGGTAGCTGTCGCCTGCCGGGTCGGCGGCAATGCTGTCATAAACCTCCTGACGGACACGTCCCCGCAATGTCTCAAGGTAGGTTCTGTATGTTGGATGGTTGGCCTCGTCTGTGCTGCTCAATCCGTTCAGTCCGGTATCCTGCTGGTCGCGGCTTCCCGAGTTGTTGTCAAAGGCATATACGAGGCTGGTGTTTGTGGGTACACGTCCCCACACTGTCTCCTCAAATTCATATTGGTTGTTGCTCGATGGCAGGCCGTTCTCGTAGAACTTCTTGCCGTCTTTCAGGATATCCTCCGATACTTCGCCCAGGTTGAAATAGAGGTCACCTCCCGGGCTCGCCTGTTCGTATATGAAGGGGTCGAGCAACCAGAATTCAATATATTGGATGTTGGCGCTCTCAAAATCAGTGGTGTTCAGCTGACGTGTCATACCTCCCCAACGCTTTGCCGGGTCATTTAGTTTGCCGTCAAAGTCAACATCTGTATCAAGGTTGTACGGGCCTCGTTCATTGGGGTAGTAGGTTACGTTGAGCAGTGACAAGGTCGACGACTCTCCGTATGACGACTCTTTGTTCGGGTAGAGCTCGCGTTCATAGACCTCGCGGACATAATGGTTCGAGAGCTGTTCCAAATCACTCTTTATGTGTGCCGGAGTGAGCGATGAACTGCGACGTGTGAATAGCGGGTCGATGATGTACCAGCTTATGCGTGCACGGTTGTATCCTGTGCGTATGTCGTTTGACAGGTTGCTGTATTGCATACCGCTTGGCAACGACGCCAATACCCATTGCGATGGTGATGATATGTCTATTCCATTTTCGGTGCTTTCAAAGTCGTCGATGTATGATGCTTCGCTCTGCACCTCTTTGGACGTGCCGGCTTCAAGCCTTGCGAACTCGGCCGAGAGACTAATCGATGACGGCTCGGTACAGCTGATGAGTGGCAACTTGTCGATGATGTTTGTCAGCCATTGGCTCTGTTTCTTCCACGACAGGTTGAAACCCCAAAGGAAGTTCTTTAACGGCTCGGAACCCATATCGACCTTTGATGTCAACGGCTTTTCCGACAGCGACATAAGTGTACCTCCGAACTTGAAGTCTTCCGAGAAATCATATTTCCAGTTCAGACCGAGCACGGTCTTTCGTTGCATATTGAACAGGGTGTTGCTCTCAAGCGACACCTGCACGTTTGTACCGGCGTCGATGATGTTCTGGTTCAGGATTGTGACTGTACCCGATGAGTAGTCGACCTGATAGTCGCTGTTCTCCACCAATGTGACACCGCCGGCTGTAACAACTACCGAGCCGCGGGGGATGTTTGTTGAACCGGTCTGTATGATGTTAGCCGCACTTCCGGTGTATTCACCTATGAGATAGAATTTGTCCTTCTCGGCAATCTGCTTTGCTATTGTCTTTGTGGAGTCGTACAGCTCGTGGAAAACATATTTCTCGGCAATGGCGCTGTTGTCGATTTTTTTCTCGAGGTAGCTGCCGAAAGGCTCTACCGACGGGAAGAATACTCGTCCCGATGCTGCATCCACGGTATATCCTTGGATGTAGTCGAACACTCCGTTGGGGTTCTCTTTGCTGTTGTTGCTGTCCAGTCGGTCCAGCCCGAGTATCTGCAACAGGGGCTTGCCTTTCAGCCCGGCTTCGGGCAAGTATGTGACATTTGTTCCAAGGCTGTCGCTTGCGTAATAGACGTCCAGCTTGAAATTTGTGTTCTGCAGATTGCGGGTGCCAAGGGCATAGACGTTTTTCATCATAAGGTTCCAACAGCCGTTCTTCGGAGAGCAGGCGTTGGGCTTGATGAGCTTCAAGAAGATGGTTGTCTTTGACTCCTTTATGTCGTTCGAAAATTCTCCGACCTGGAATGTCTGTCCGCCGTATGTGTACTCGTATGCCACTGCAAGAACCTCGTCGGCTCTCAACGGAGTCTTCAAAGAGATGTATCCAAGTTCTCGGTTAAGGGTGTATTCCGATGATGACAGCAGTCGTGCATTGGAGAGCTTCTCATAGTCCAAGCCACCGTTTATGCCATTGATGTTGTTGAGAATGTTGTTTGCCCGGTCAATATCCCTTATACCCGAATAGGTCGTGTTCATCTGCGTGTACAGGTCGTTGGCATTGTTGTGTGGGATATCAATATTGCCCATTGCACTCCAGGTGTTGTTGCTGATGTGACGGTTCTCGGCAATATCGGTAAAGGCGACGATGTTGCGCGGATTGTTGTAATCGCTGGTTTTGTTTGTTACCCACACCTCGATGCGTGTGATGTCTATGCCCGACAGTATGGTGGGTAACTGCGACATTGAACGGTCATAATTGTCGCGGAAGTAGTGTGCAAGGAAGAAGTGCTTGTTCTCGTCGTAGTCGGTTATCTCAATCTCAAATGTGGTGAGCTGAGTACCGCCCTTTGAGTTGACGACTGTGCTGTTCGATGTTTTCTGTGAAATGACTGTCTGCAAGGATAGTTTGCCGAATTGCAGGTCTGTCCTTATACCAAAGAGTGACGATGCTCCTTTGATGAGGCTGGAGTTTGTAGGGAACGAGACGTTACCGGCCTCAACCAATTTTATTATCTCATCTTCCTTGCCGTCATACTTCAGGTTTATCTTCTTTGCATCATAGCTGAATGTGGCCTCGGTGTTATAGTTGAAGTCCATATTCATCTTGTCGCCCACGCTGCCTCGCACGTTGAGGTTTATTTTCTCGTCAAAGTCAAAGATGTTTGTTCTTCTGCTGCGCGATGGCAGTGCCGGATTGTCGATGTTCTGTATCGAATATCCAATCTTGAGCTCTGCATTTCCTTGTGTCTTTACACGCACGCCACCGGGGCCGAATATCTTTTCGGCAGGGCCGAGGTCGAAGTGCATATCGGTAAAATCGAACTTGTCCTTGCTTTTGGCATTTTCCCAAGCCTCTTGATTCTTTTTCCTGAAGAAACGGCTTATGGCGTTCTTTTCTTGCCATTTGGCGTACTCCTCGGGGGTGAGCAGTATCGGTGCTGTGAGTGTTGTCGCATCTCCAAGTCGGGTGCGGAACTGGTATACTCCCTCCTTTTCATCGTATATGGTGTCTGTTACGATGTTGTCGGGCTTTTTAAGCTCAAGCGGTCTCTGCTGAAGGTCGTCGATGGTGCCGGGAGACGTCTCCGAGATGGGGTAGCGTGCCCGTATTGTATCTTCTGTAACACTCCTGTCTGTTTTTGCCCTGTTGTTTCTGATGGACTTGCGTATTGAGTCGTTGCGTACGCCACCCTGCGCGAGAATTGTCATTGCCGCGAAAATCAGGGTTAGTAGTATGAACGTGCGCTTGCCCATTGTTGTCCGTTCCCTTGCTTATAGTTGTTTTAGTGCAAGTTTTATAACCTGCTCTACAGTTGCCGATGGCTCGCTCTTTACAATGGCTTGTACAACCTTGTTGGTTGCCGCTGCCGGAAATCCGAGCATAATGAGTGCCGACACAGCTCCGTCAATGACGTCGTTGTTGGGGGCAACAACTGTTGTTGCCGTGCCCTGCACGTCACTGCCGATGCCTTTGATTTTATCCTTCAGGTCAATGATTATGCGTTGGGCGGTCTTCAGGCCAATACCCTTTACGCTTTTGATTGCAGCCTCGTTGCCTGTGAAGATGGCGTCGCACAGCTCGTTGACTGTGAATGCCGACAGGATTGTGCGTGCCGTGTTGCCGCCGATGCCCGATACCGAAATGAGCAACAGGAACAGTTCGCGCTCCTGCTTGTTGCTGAACCCGAATAGCTGGTGGGTGTCTTCGCGGATTACTTCGTAGATGTACACTTTGACACTCTTCTTGTCCTGCAGTGCGCTATATGTGTTGAGGGTGATGCTTGTCTCGTATCCGACACCGCAGCATTCGATGATGGCTGTAGCGGGTGTCAGTTCGGCAAGTTCTCCTTTCAGATATTCAATCATTGTTTTTTTGTGTTGTTTAATTTATCTTTTCCTAAACGGCAAAAAAAGTAATTTATTGCGTTGTTTTGTTTAAAATACAAAAACACCCGCACGCGGGGTGTTCCTGTCACTGTTTTTTTGTCGGTTTCTCAATTCTCAGCACTTGTGTGCAGTATTCCATTACTGCCGGTCTGTGGGTTACGAAAATGAGTGTCTTGCCAATCTGGCTTTGTGTCAGCCGCTTCAGCATCTCCTGTTCGGTTGCTTCGTCGAGTGCCGAGGTTACTTCGTCGAGTATGAGTATGCTGCCCGGGCGCAGTATCGACCTTGCCACCGCAATGCGTTGCGCCTGTCCTTCGCTCAATCCTCCGCCACGCTCGGTGATGGGGCTGTCAATGCCTTCGGGCAATTCAAACACATACTCGGCGCAGGCAATGTGGAGTGCTCTTTTCATCTCCTCCTCGGTTGCATTTGGGTTGCCCATCAGCAGGTTGTCCTTTATTGTTCCGCTGACAAGGCTGTTGCCTTGCGGGATGTAGACGAAATTTCTACGGGTGAGGGTCGATGATTTATGGCACTCATTGCCGTTGTAGAGCTCTATGCAGCCATCCAACGGGTTGATGAGTGATATCAGCAGCCTGATGAGTGTTGTCTTTCCGGCTCCCGTTTCGCCCACAATGGCCGTGCAGCTGTTTGGCGGAAAATCGAATGTGAACTTGTCGAGAATGAAGCGTTTGCCCTCTTCGTAGCGGAATGTCACGTCTTTGAAACGTACCCCGGCTGTCTCTTTCAGCATTATGGCATCGCCTTGTTGCTCAGTGGGGATGTCCTCCAGTTCATAGAGACGTTCGGCAGCGGTCAAGGATGAGACTATGCCCGGTATGTAACGGCTCAAATCCATTGTGGGGCGTTGTATGAGGCCTACCAATTGCAGATAGGCTGCCATTGTTCCGTATGTTATCATTCCGTCGCGCAAGCTGTCTGCACCCCACATAAAGGCAATCACGTATCCGGCAGCAAAGCCAAGCTGTATAAGCGTGTACGCGCCAAGCGAGAAACGTGTGCGACTGGCTACCTGGTTCTGTAATTGGCTTTGTAAATCAGACAGTTGCTGCTCGGTGCTGTCGTTCTGTTCAAGTGATTTTATTAGTTCCTTATGTTGCAGGCTCTCTTGCAGCACCGACTGTATGCGGCTGTCGCTGTCGCGTACGTCGCGGTTCAGTTTGCGCATTTTCTTTACATAAATGCGGCTGACTGCCAGGCACACCGGCAAGGTTATGAATATTGACACTGCAAGCCACGGGCTCATAATGAACAGCAGTGCGAACGATGCCAGCAGTTGTGTGGCGGCAACCACTGTTGCGGGTATGACTTCGGTCATCAGCGTGGTTATGCTTGCAACGTCACCTTCGAGTCGGTTGATGAGGTCGCCTGTGTGGTGTCTTTGCAGGTGCATCCAGTCGCAACGCAACAGTCTGGCAAAGACATCGCGGCGCATTCTGTTGCGCACATTGTTTCCTGTCACGGCGTGTATCCAACGGCTTACAGCGCGTGATGCTATCTGTATGAGCATAAGTACCGCAATTATAATACCGGTTGTCGTCAGCGACCCTTCTTTGATTCCGGTTGCAATGTCAATGGCGTGTTTGCAGGCAAGTACCCACAGCAATTGACATACCACGTCCAGCAAACCGATACCGGTATTTATGATAGCCTGTCTGCGCGCACCTCTTGAGTTCTGCCATAGCCAGGAAACAAGTCTTTTTATCGGGATATTTTCTCTGTTGATGTTCACTGTCAAAAAGTTTTTCGGCGCATCGTTGTCTTTGAATATTAAGAATGCGCTATTCTACACAAAAGTACAAAAAAACCTTCATTGCCCGTATACTTATATATAAAAAGTGGGTCAAAGTGTCAATAAATTTCAGATTTTGCCCTTTTTGTGACTAATATTGCCTATATTTACACCATAGAAAATTAATTGCTATGAAAAGATATATGATGATTCTCTTGACAGCTATGTCTTTTGTTATGTCGCTGTCTGCCCGTGAAAATTTTGACCGCAACGGCAAGATTGCCAAAGATTTCAAGGCCCGCTGCGAGGTTGTTGCAGTAGATGAGTTTTCCGAAGTGCTTGAAGACCTTTCGGGCAGCAGGTTACAGGCTATGCAGTTCCTCTATGCCTATATGCCACTCCCCGACATTGCCGATTACAGCGCCGAGTATCACTTGGAGAATGTAGATTATGCACTGAAGGCACGTGCCGAGATGCCCTGGGGAACAAAGGTTCCTGTGAGGGAGTTCCTGCATTTTGTGTTGCCGGTGAGGGTTAACAACGAGAATTTGGACTCAAGTCGCCCGGCTTTCTATAAAGAGCTGAAGGAGCGTGTCGAGAACCTTTCGATGCGTGAGGCTGTGCTTGAGGTGAACCATTGGTGCCACGAGAAGGTTACATACACCCCGAGCGATATACGCACAAGTTCGCCGTTGGCTACTGTGCGCACAGCCTATGGCCGTTGTGGCGAGGAGTCTACATTTACCGTTGCGGCTCTTCGCGCAGTAGGTATCCCTGCACGTCAGGTGTATACACCACGTTGGGCGCACACAGACAATAACCACGCGTGGGTTGAGGCTTGGGTCGACGGCAAATGGCATTTCCTTGGAGCTTGTGAACCCGAGCCTGTTCTCGACCTTGCCTGGTTCAACGCCCCTGCATCGCGCGGAATGTTGATGCACACCAATGTGTTCGGCAGTTATGACGGCCCCGAGGAGGTGCTGAGTGTGACACCTTGTTACACCGAGATAAACGTAACCGCCAACTATGCACCTGTTGTTACAACCAAAATAAATGTTGTCGATGAGAACGGTGCTCCATTGAAGGCTGATGTGGAATTCAAGATATTCAACTATGCTGAATTCTTCACTGCTGCGGCAAAGACAACCGATGACAAAGGCCATACATCGATAACATCGGGTTACGGCGATATGGTGGTGTGGGCATCAGCCGGCGGCAAGTTCGGTTTTGTGAAGTTTACGGCCGGCAAGGAGAGGGATGTGAAACTTGTCGTTGATAAGGCACCCGGTTACAGTGCAACGCTTGAAATGAATATCGTGCCTCCCGGTGAACGAAATACCGTGCCGTTTGTAAGTGAGGCACAGGCTGCTGAAAATGCCCGTCGTTTTGCCTATGAAGATTCTTTGCGCAATGCCTATGTGTCGACATTTGTCACGCCCGATGAGGCTTTGGCTTTTGCTCAGAAAATGGAGTACTGTTTTGGTCACGAAAAGGTTGTAGCGCAGTTGCTCCTCAAGTCACGAGGCAACTACAAGACAATAATGAAATTTCTGTCAGAGACACCGCGCGAGGAGCGTGAACTGGCCTACTATCTTCTCCTGAGCATCTCGGACAAGGATTTGCGCGATGTGAACCTTTGGGTGTTGCGCGACCATCTGATAAGTACTGTGCGCAATGGTGCATACGATGAGACTTTCCGTAAGTATATCCTCAATCCACGCGTGAGCAATGAGATGCTGACCCAATATAAGGGTTTCTTCAGAAAATGCTTTGATGCAGATAGAAGACGCTTCTTTGCCGGTGACCCGCAGCGTTGGGTGAAGTGGTGCCGTGACAGCATAAAAGTAGATGCCGCGTGGAACCCGCTGTCGCTCTGTATGTCGCCTCGCGGTGTGTGGGAAATGCGCACCGCCGACCCTCATTCGCGCGATATCTTCTTTGTGTCGGCAGCCCGTGCAATGGGTATCCCGGCACGCATTGACGAGGTTACAGGCAAGACACAGTATATGGAGAACAACAGATGGATAGACGTTGATTTTGACGTAGTTGCCACCGATGTCAAGAATGCGCCACAGGGCACACTGAAAGCCTCTTTTACCCCAACGCGTTTCATTGACAATCCACGTTATTACTCTCATTTTTCAATATCGAAAATTGTTGACGGTCGTCTGCAACTGCTCGGTTACCCCGAGGAGGGTGTGACTTGGGAGAGTCTGCTCAAAGATGGTACTGCGCTTGATGCCGGTAACTACCTTATGATGACAGGTACGCGTATGGCCGATGGCAGTGTGCTTGCGCACCTCACATTCTTCAATGTAGAAGAGGGTAAGGAGTGCAATATCGAGTTTGTTCAGCGCGAGAGCAGCGAACAGTTGCAGGTAATAGGTGATTTCAACAGCGAGAACCTCTTCTATGACCTTGCCGAAGAGCGCGAACGTTCGTTGCTTTCATCAACCGGTCGTGGCTATTATATCATAGCTGTCATTGCCCCGGGCAGTGAACCGACCAACCATTTCCTGCGCGATGTTATGCCGTACAAGAATGAATTTGAAAAGTGGGGGCAGAAGATGGTACTCCTGTTCCGTGACAAGGACGAGGCCGGCCGTTTTGTGAATGACTTCCCCGACCTGCCGTCGACAGTGGTGTGGGGCACTGATATTGATGACAAAATCTACAATGAGATTGTTGCAAATATGAAGTTGCAGAACCCTAACCGCCCGTTGATTCTTGTAGCCGACACCTTCAACCGTGTGGTCTTTGTGTCACAGGGCTATTCAATATCTCTTGGCGAACAGCTGGTAAAGGTCATCAAGCAACTTGGTGAGTAACAGCTATTGCAAGAACCTTTTGGCACAGGGATTTATTAAGTAATATAGACAGGAGTAATTGTCATTCCGAACGTATGTGAGGAATCTCAAAAAATATCATTGAGATTTCTTAAGGCCTTGCAGCGCTATGTATAACAAACCTGTCATTATGTGAATATATGAGAGAGATTTTTGAACTTGTAAACAGTATGTCGCCCTATCTGCTGTTGGGCTTTACGTTGGCAGGGGTTATGCACGCATTTGTGCCCAGGGCAATGTATAGCCGTTATTTGAGCGGGAATGATTTTCGCTCTGTACTGGGTGCTGCCATCCTGGGTATTCCATTGCCGCTTTGCTCCTGCGGCGTCATTCCAACGGCAATGTCCTTGCGCAAGGACGGAGCATCAAAGGGTGCGACAATATCATTCCTCATTGCAACACCGCAGACCGGTGTTGACTCCATCATTGCCACCTATTCGCTGATGGGTTTGCCGTTTGCACTTTTGCGCCCGTTTGTAGCGCTTGCAACAGCACTCTTTGGCGGGGCGCTTGCAAACTATATCGATAAAAAAGATAGCACGGCAAAAAACGAGGTTATAGAGCAATGTTGCTGTTCCAATGAAAAGAAAACAACATTTGCACAAAAGATAAGGATTGCTGCAAACTATGCATATATAGAGATGATGCAGGATATTGGCCGTTGGCTGCTGCTTGGGCTTGTTGTTGCGGGCTTAATAACCGTTTTTGTCCCCGATGCTTTTTTCTCCCTGTTTGCCGACAAACCACTTGCAAGTATGCTCCTTGTGCTGCTCTTTGCCATTCCAATGTATCTTTGCGCCACAGGCAGCATTCCCATTGCTGTAGCCTTGATGTTGAAAGGCCTTTCGCCCGGCACGGCGTTGGTACTGCTGATGGCAGGGCCGGCAGTGAACGTTGCATCGTTGCTCGTGATTGGCAAGGTTATGGGGCGCAAGAGTCTGTTCACCTATCTTTTTTCTATTGTCAGTTGCGCAATTCTGTTCGGCTTGGGTGTTGACTACCTCTTACCGCGCGAGTGGTTTACAGTGCCGCTTGCGCACATACATAGTTGTCACAGCTGCAGCGAGGTGTCATATTTCAACACAATATGCACGATTATCCTTGTGTCATTGTTGGTGAATGCTTTTATACAAAAGTTCTGTAAAAGTACCCCCTCCGCTACGTTCGTCCCCCAAAAAACAGGGGGCAATCCACACAGCGATTGCGGTTGCCAGGCGTGCAGTACCGCGCTGTTGAGCATTGTGGTAAAAGGAATGAACTGCAACCATTGTAAGAGTAATGTCGATGCTGCAATCCAAAAAGTTGCCGGTGTAGAGAGTGTGGAAATTGACCTTGCAAGTGGCCGCACGGTAATCCACGGCACGCCAAACAAAGAGGATGTCGTAAAAGCTGTTGAAACGCTTGGTTTTTCGGTGGTGGAAGAGTAATCAATAAAACCCAATAGTCGCAAAAATAAATAAACACAATAAAAACACTTTTTATGAAAAAACGTTTCTATTTTCTTTTAGGCGTTATTGTTGCCTTTTCGTTACTGATTGTTTCGTGTGAAGAACCTATAGGTGACAGTGATAGTGACAACGATACTTCGTTTCATAATGGACACGAATTTGTCGATCTTGGCTTGTCTGTAAAATGGGCAACTTGCAACGTTGGTGCTATAACCCCCGAAGAGTATGGCGGTTACTACGCTTGGGGCGAGATCGAGGAAAAGGAATACTATGATTCGGACACATACAAATGGTACAATAGCAGTTACAATACATTGACAAAGTACTGTATAGACAGTATATATGGCTCCGTTGATAATAAGACCTTTCTTGACCCCGAGGACGATGTTGCTCACGTTAAATGGGGTGGCAGTTGGCGAATGCCTACAGTAATGGAGCGGGATGAATTGCTCGACAATTGCACCTGGATTTGGACAACACGGAACGGTGTTCACGGTTTCCTTGTAACCGGCCCTAACGGTAACAACATTTTCCTGCCGGCTGCAGGTTATCGCTACTGTGAGAAACTCTTTGACAGTGGTAGCTGGGGTGGTTATTGGTCGAGTGCGTTGTACTATGCCGGAGATCTCGGTGCGCACGGCTTATACTTTCTTGAAAGCGGTTATGATTGGGATATCAACGACCGTTATTTAGGCCGCAGTGTGCGCCCTGTCTGTGAGTAAAACTGAAATCGGAAATGTGAAATCTTGTGCCAACAATAGAAACGTAAAGTGTGCCTCAATTCCTTAACTTTATCTTACAGTTATCGAGGCTTTCGATGATAGCAAGCGATTCGATGCGTATTCCCTTTTCGCGGAGCATTTTGCCACCGGCCTGGAATCCTTTCTCAATGAGAAATGCCATTCCTGTAATTTCGGCTCCGGCTTGAACTGCAAGGTCAAGAATGCCCAATGCAGCATTGCCGTTGGCAAGGAAATCATCTACAAAAAGGCAACGTTCACCCTTTTGCAGGTAGCTGTCGCAAATGCAAATTTCGTATGTGTGGTTTTTTGTGAACGAGAATACCTTGCTTTTGAGTATGCCCTCCATAGTGCTTGGCACCTTCTTCTTGGCGAAGACGACAGGCACGTCCAACAGATAGGCTACCATTATTGCCGGTGCAATGCCGCTTGCCTCAACAGTCAGCACCTTGTCAATGGCTGTTCCCCTGAAACGGGTGACAATCTCCCTTGCCATCTCCATCATCAGCCCTGCATCCATCCGGTGGTTGATGAAGTTGTCGACCTTGAGGATGCCTCCCTCAAGGCATTTGCCATCTTTGAGAATGCGCTCTTTCAACTGTTTCATAGTATACTGTCTACAATGGCTCTCACTTCATTCACGTCGGTCTCCTTGCGGGCATATTCATCGCAGTCGGGGTTACCCATTGAGACTCCACTATGGCGGAACAGCATACCGCTGCCCACACTCTTGCGCGCCGATGCGTGAATTTCAGTCGCGCCGGTGGCTTGCAGAATGGCTGCTGCGTTCGCGCTGCTCACTCCGCAGCCGGGCATAATGATTATGCGCTCTGCGGCCTGTTCCACAAGTTCTTTCAAAAGCGGAATGCCTGCCTGGGCTGTAGCCGCTTGTCCCGAGGTCAGTACTCTGTTGCAACCGAGTGCAATGAGCTCTTCAAGTGCCTTGCGTGGGTTGCGGCACATATCGAATGCGCGGTGAAATGTAACGCTCATTCCATCGGCAGCGGCAATAAGTCGCTTGCAGACGGCTGTGTCAATGTCGCCCTCGGCTGTGAGCGCGCCAATTACAACTCCGTCAACACCAAGCTGCTTACAGGTGCGTATGTCCTGTTCCATACAGGCAACCTCGTATTCATTATAGAGAAAATCTCCACCGCGCGGGCGTATTATCACATTGAGTATTAGTCCCTCAACTTTTCGTGCCTCGGCAATAACTCCTGCCGATGGTGTTACGCCGCCAATTTCAAGTGCCGCGCACAGCTCAATGCGTTTTGCTCCGCCCTCGCGTGCTGCAATGGCGCTCTCCACGCTGCCGGCACAAATCTCAAGTATTTTCATCGTTGGGTGTTGTTTGTCTGTTGTCTTGTATTTCAGTTGCCTGGTTGTGGCTTTGTTTTTATCCCCCTCGGCTTTCAGCCATTCCCCCTTGCAGGCAAAGGGGAGAACTTCTTGTGTTTTTGATTACTTTGTTGTCAACTCCACAATATAGTCAATGCCAGTGGGTACTTCATTGAACATCAACTTCACGCCATCCTTTGTCTTTTTGAATTTCACAGGCTGCTTGTCGCTGTATGTGAAGGCTTTCTTCACCTTGCACTCAAGTGGCAAGGTCAGTTCCTTCTCCTTGCAGTCGAAGATGTGGATGAACAGGCGGTCGCCCTTACGTGTTGTCACTCCCCACTCCTGTGCCGGGATGTCACCGGCTGTGGTGCCATATACGGTCTCACCGTTGGCACGTAGCCATTCGCCCATCTCCTTCATTCGTGCAAGTGCTGTTGCCGGTATCTCTCCGTTTGGTTGTGGCCCTACGTTCAAAAGCAGGTTTGCACCTTTACCCGATGTGCTCACAAGCAGTCGCAGCAAGGTCTCGGTACTCTTGTAGTTCTGGTCGACGAGTTTGTAACCCCACATACCGTTCATTGTCTGGCAAGTCTCGAGTGGCAGACGGCTTACGCTCTGTCCGCTAAGGCCGGCTTTGTTTTCACCCGGCAGGTCGCGCTCGAAAATCTGTATATCCTCACCGGGGAACGGTGTTTCGTGGTGGTTGTTGCCAATGAGACACGCCGGTTGCAGGCGGTGGATAAGGGCATACTGCTCGTCGAGTTGCCAGTTGAATGGGATACTGTCCTGGTCGCGGTCCCACTTGCCGTCGAACCATATTGCGCCAATCTCTCCATAGTTGGTGAGCAGCTCGGTGAGCTGCTTGTTCATAAAATCATAGTACGCAGGCCAGTCGGCCTTTGTCTTGTCGCGGCCGATGACCTTTGTTCCTGTGCGGCCAAGAGGGTATTCGTCGCGCGCCCAGTCGATATGCGAATAGTAGAAGTGCAATCTGATTCCCTGCTTGTGGCACTCTTCGGCAAGCTCTTTTATAACATCGCGGCCAAACGGTGTGGCATCGACAATGTTGTATTCACTCTGCTCAGTGTCCCACATTGAGAAACTGTCGTGATGGCGGCTGGTGAAGCAGATGTATTTTGCACCGGCATCCTTTATTGCTGCAACCCACTCTTTTGCGTTGAAGCGGTGGGGGTAGAAGGCGTCGGCGGCCTTTGCATACTCTGCCTTGTCAATGGGGTAGTTCTGCAAGTACCATTCGCCCTGTGCAAACATACTGTATATGCCCCAATGGATGAAGATGCCGAACTTGGTGTCGGCAAACTCCTGACGCGATTTCAGGTTCTCGGCTGTTGGAACGTATTGTGCCTTTACGGGGGTTGAGGCAATGAACAGCATTGCTATTGCTGCGGCCTGCATAGATCGTTTGATGAAATTCATATTGTCTGTTTTTTTGTTTGTCATTCTATGCAAAAATAAACGAACATTGTGAAAATCACAAGTTATTCTTTTAAATTCATTATTTTATGTTATTTTTGTAGTTATGAAATTATGATTTAATGAATAATAATATGAAAAGAACATCTAATCTCTTTTGGGCAGTGCTGGCATTGCTTCTTCCGCTGCAACAGCTTGTGGCGCAGGATTTGAAACCGACAGTGGACAACATTACGGTATACCGTATAGAAAACGTTTCCAATGGCAAGTTTATATCCAATGGTGACAATGTAAACAATGATGCTCGTATAATCTTTGCTGACGGCAACTCAGCAAGTGCAGGGCAGGAGTGGGCTATGTATCCCACGGAAACCGATGGTGTCTTCTCTTTTGTAAATCCGACATCGGGCAAGGCGCTTGATATGGCTCCAGGTGTGGGCTATCCGGTGCAGTGGAACTATGAGCCTTCGAACCCGAACCAACGTTTCAAGATTGTTGCTCCGGGCGATGGCTACAATCGTATAGCAAATGCATCTAATCCTTACCAGTATCTTGCGGTGTCAAGTGACGGATACCCTATGATGCTCACTGAATATGCTGCCGAGGAAATTCTCTACTTCTTCCACAATACAGGTGAACAGTTCTCTGTGGCCAACGTATATGCAGGCAAGAGCTATGTCATAAGCAATGTTGCATCAAAGAATGTGTTGACAGCCCCTGCCGACGGTAAACTTGCGGCTCTTATAGAACTGAAGCCATACGTTGCCGGTGACGAGACACAGACTTGGAGAGTTTCCAATGGAAAGACAGGTATTGTGTTGACCTCGAACAGTTGCAATCTGTCAATGGATATGTATCTCCAGGGTGATAGGACTCCGCTTGTATATACCACTGAAACCGGTAATGAAAACCAGAATGTGATTTTGGAAGAGGCGGGTGACGGATATTTCTATCTCACCGGTACATATAATGGTACAAAATTCTACCTCAGAGACAGTGGTAGCGGGTTCTTTGCCTCTACCGACAAGGATGGCGACAATAGTAAGTTCTTCTTCACTGTGGCTGCCGGTCCAAAGGGTAATTATTGGGAGGATCATCAGGTGTATGAGGAGAACAAGGAGGCTGCACACGCGACTTTCATTCCATACGGTTCGACCGAAGCAATGAAGTCGGATGTCAATTACGATAAGGCTTGGCTTACTCCCGAAAAGGCCGATTATCTGTCGCTCAACGGCACTTGGAAATTTAACTTCGTACCCGAGCCATCGGTGCGTCCGGGCAAAGATGATTTCTGGAGTGATGGTGCGGACGTTTCGGCTTGGGACAACATTGAAGTGCCTTCTTGTTGGGAGATGAAGGGGTATGACCTCCCGCTCTATGTGAATGTGGAGTATGCTTTCCTTAACAATCCTCCTTATATCAAGAATAAGGTGCCCGGTGTGGGTGACAATCCGGTAGGCTCTTATCGCCGTACATTCACCTTGCCGGCCGGTTGGGATGCAAAGAATGTGTTCCTGCATTTCGACGGCCTTTACAGTGCCGCATTCGTGTGGGTGAACGGTGAATATGTAGGTTATACCCAGGGTGGCAATAACGACCACGAGTTTGACTTGAGTGACTATGTACGCACCGGCGAGAACAACATCTGTGTACAGGTGTTCCGTTGGAGCGATGCATCGTATCTCGAGGGTCAGGATATGTTCCATATGAGCGGTATGCACCGCGATGTCTATCTCTATGCTACACCAAAGACATTTGTGCGCGACCACTATATAACAGCAGAGCTGAATTCTACATTTGACGGCGGTTCAATGAATGTGGCGCTTGAGATTGACAACCGTGACGGTGTATCTGTGAAGAAGAGTGTGGAGGTGGAACTTATTGCACCCGATGGCAATGTCGTTGCAACACGAAGCGAGGCTGTGGAATTGGCTGCAGGTGTTACAAGCGTTAGGAGAAATGTGGCTTTTGATGCTCTTTCATCCCTTGTGCCCTGGACAACCGAAACGCCCAACCTGTATACTGTTGTTATCCGTCAGAAAGATGCTGACGGTAACGAGGAGATGGTATTCTCGACAAAGTATGGTTTCCGCCACATCGAGATAAAGAACGGTGTCGTGCTCATCAATGGACAGCGTGTATATTTCAAAGGTGTGAACACACAGGATACACATCCTCTCTATGGACGTACAATGGATATTGCCACAATGCTCAAGGATATTGAGCTGATGAAACAGGCCAATGTTAATTTGGTGCGTACAAGCCACTATCCACGTGCTGCCAAGATGTATGCGATGTTCGATTACTACGGACTTTATGTGATGGACGAAGCCGATGTGGAGTGTCACAAGAGCTGGAGCGACAAGAAAGACAACAGTATCTCCAATGATCCGATGTGGCAGGCCCAGTATGTCGACCGCACAGTGCGTATGGTCATCCGTGACCGCAATCATCCATCCGTTGTGTTCTGGTCACTCGGTAATGAGTCCGGTATAGGCATAAACTTTGATGCTACATACTCGGCTACCAAAGCTCTTGATTCGCGTCCTGTACACTATGAGGGTTACTCGAATGTGAATTCGGCAAAGAATACCGATATGGATTCAAAGATGTATCCAAATCTCTCTTACACACGCAACCATTGCAACTACAGCATTGGTGGTGAGCCTTTCTTCCTTTGCGAGTATGCCCACGCTATGGGTAATGCTGTGGGTAACCTGCAGGATTACTGGGATATAATAGAGGGCAGCAATTATGGTATAGGTGGTTGCATCTGGGATTGGGTCGACCAGTCAATCTATGACCCTCAGGCAATAAAGAACGGCAGCTTGGAGAAGAACGGCTTCCCATATTATACCACCGGCTACGACTATCCCGGTCCTCACCAGGGTAATTTCTGCAACAATGGTATAATTACTGCCGACCGTGCCTGGACAGCAAAGCTAACAGAGGTGAAGAAGGTGTACCAGTTTGCAAAATTCACTTACAATAGCGGTCTGCTTCAAATAAAGAACAAATATAATTTCACAAACCTCGATGACTTTACATTGCGTTACACAGTGCTTTGCAATGGCGAAGTTGTTGAGACCAATATGGTGGCATTGCCATCGACTGTGCCCGGTGCAACGGCTGATGTGCCATTGACATTTGCCGCTACAATGGAGCAGGGCAAAGAGTATCTCCTTAATGTGGAGCTGCTAAAGAATGAGGCCGAGGAGTGGTGTGAGACCGGATATCCAATTGCGAGCGAGCAGTTTATGCTGCAAGAGCGCAGCGCATTGCCGCTTGCCGCTCAAGGTGATGAGGCTCTCACTGTAGAAAAGAGCAATGGAGTGTCTGTGTCAAACAGCAGAATCAGTTTCAAGGTCGATGCGCAAGGCTTCATCACCGAATGGATTGCCAATGGTGTGCAGGTTGTTGAACCGGGTATGTATCCTGTCTACAGCAATATACGTTGGATTGAGAACGAGAGCCCGTATGGTGAGCACAAGTTCGGCGACTATGACGCTTCAATCAATTCGGCTACTGTGACAAGCGCACGCTCAGGTGATGGAAAGACCTGTAATGTTACCGTTAATGTACAGCATAGCAAATGTCCGTATGTAATTACCTATTCGGTATATTCAAGCGGAGTGGTGGATATGAAGGTTGAGTATAACCCACAAGTTTCGGGCTTGCGCCGCATAGGTCTTGATATGCTGTTCCCTGCCGGTTTCGAGAATGTGGAATATTATGCAAAAGGTCCGTGGGAGAACTATATCGACCGTCAGACAGGTTCGTTCTTGGGTCGATATACAACTACAATCGATGATATGTTCGAGATGTATCCTCACCCACAGTCGCACGGTAACCGTATGGCATTGCGTGACCTTACAATGTGGAACCCCGAGAATGGCGATGCAATCAATGTTGAAACAGAGGGGCAGGTGTCGTTCTCGCTTTCTCACTACGACCAACGCCAGTATCTGACACCGGAACTGCATCCTTGGGAATTGAAGAAGGATGATGTTGTATATGCTACATTCGATTATATGCAGCGTGGCTTGGGTAACGGAAGTTGTGGCCCGGGCACAGAGAGCCAGTATCATTGTACATCTTATGAGACAGTGTCGCACAAGATGCGTATCAGTACAGTAAACGGTGGAACAACCGGTGTCGACAAGGTGGGCGTAAATGCGTGCAAGGTAGAATACGACAAGGCTTCACAGACGGTATCTTGCGCAGGTGTTGACGATGGAACTTGTGCGGTTGTGTATACTCTTGGTGGTATGTCTGTAGGCAAGGCAGTCGTTTCAGGTGGCAATGCCACTGTTTCACTTGCCGGCCAGCCACAAGGCTCATATATCTTTGTCATCAAGCACAATGGTGCTGTGCGTACACACAAGTTCGTGAAATGGTAATTTCTATTTTATAATCAGAGCCTGGTTCTCTATTTGCGGAACCAGGCTCTGATATGTAATGTTATAAATAAAACTGTTTATTATATGGATTTCAATTTCTCGGGAATTATTATAGGAGTAGCCACATTTTTGATTATAGGTCTGTTCCATCCATTGGTGATAAAGGCGGAATATTACATTGGTGTAAAGAGCTGGTGGCTCTTTCTGTTGCTCGGTATTGTCTCGGCGGCAGCTTCATTGTTGGTTGCCGACCTCATTGTCTCAATCCTTTTGGGTGTTGTGGCTTTTTCCTCTTTCTGGAGCATTGGTGAAGTGTTCCAGCAAAAGAAAAGAGTGGAAAAAGGGTGGTTCCCGGCAAATCCGAAAAAAAGGAAGTAGTATCAAATCATAAGCCCAAGTCCTGCGTACAGGACTTGGGCTTATGATTTGATGTTTTTTACTCTCTTAAAGGTATTTGTCTATTCCGTTGTCGCACCATTTGAGTTTGCCGTTTCTCACCTTTTCAAGCTCTTCGAGGTGACGGCCTTCGTTGCTCTTGGATACCTCGGGGTGATAGAGATGATATACGCATCCTCCACCTTTGAGAGCTTTTTTCTCGACACCGGCAAAATGCAGGCGGAACGCAAACTCGCCGTCCTCGTGCCCCCACTGTCGTAAATCCTCATTGTAGCCGTTTACCTTTATTACATCATCTTTCCAAAAGGCCATATTGCATCCCCTCAAATGGTTGATGTCACGTGCATAGCGCTTTGCCATATATCGGCGCAAGAGTCGTGAACGGAAACTGTTGGCAAGAAATCCCAATGGCATCTCCCAAAAATGTGGTGGGTAGACGCCTGTGGCAAAAATCTTCTCGGTAGCTTTCTCTTCCAACTTTATGCGGCTGCCACAGACGAAATGGTTTTTCTCGGCCAGCTCCAAGTGGTCGCTCACAAAATGTCGTGCAAGAATAACGTCTCCATCAACTTGCAGAATGTAGTCACCCGTAATCTTTGCAATGGCCTTGTTTAGTATTTCTGTCCTTCGAAATCCCTCGTCGGGATGCCACACGTGTACAATGGGGACTGCGCTCTCCTGCTGCAGACGTGTTATGAGCTGTTTGGTTGTTTCGTTTGAACCGTCGTCTGCAATGACTATCTCATCGGGGAGTATCGTTTGTCTCAACATACTTTTTATGGAGAGTTCCAAAGCCTCGGGCCAATTGTATGTCGATACGAGTATGCTTACTTTAAAGTCTCTTCTTTTCATTTTTATAAAATTTTTTGTGATAGTTTCATTGCAAAAATAGTAATTATTTTGTGCACTCAAAACGTTTGTTTGTCAAGTTGTGGAAAGTTAACCCTTTGGGAAGGTTATTTTATAGAGTCGTTGCTTGTGAATGATGCTCTCAACTCTATCTCGGAGAGACGTTTGACCAGCGAATCGCAGATAACCCCGAAAGCCTCTCTGTTCTCCTTGCTGATTGGCATCTTGGGCTGTGACTTTATTGTAAGCGGATTAATGGGCTTGCCGTTCTCATATACGCGGAAATCAAGATGTGGGCCTGTCGACAAACCTGTTGAACCGACGTAGCCAATAACCTGTTTCTGCTTTACGTAGTCGCCCTCCTTAAGGCCTTTCGCGTAGCCCGAGAGGTGCATATAGCTTGTGGTGTATGTGCTGTTGTGGCGTATCTTCAGATAATAGCCTGCGCCGTTTGCCTGGTAGGCTTTCTTGATGACCTTGCCGCTGCCAATTGCATAGACGGGTGTGCCCTTTGGCGCTGCATAATCCACACCGTGATGTGCGCGGGTGCGCTTTAGTACGGGGTGAAAGCGGCTGTTAGAGAATTTTGACGATATGCGGTAATAGTCGAGCGGTGCTTTCAGGAATGCACCTTCAAGACTGTTGCCGTCGCTGTTGTAGAAGAGTTCTTCTCCGGCTTGTGTGAAAGGAATTGCGTATACAAGATTTTTTGATGTCCGGAACGACGCGGCAAGTATGCGGTAGTTGTTGAGTGGGGTCTCTTCTACAAATTCCTGCGCGTATATGATGCGGAACTCATCGCCTCTTTGAATACCAAAGAAATCTATCGACCAACCGAAAATATGTGACATCTCAACAGCCAGCAACGGCGATGCGCTGTTTTCCTCCATTGCTGCCCAAAGCGATGAATTTACAGTGCCTGCAACCTCTTTTTCGCGCCATTCGACGGGCTTGTATTTACGCTCTGCCTTGTAGTCATTGGCAATGTCAAAGGTGATGTATGACTTGGGGCTCTCTTCATAGATGAAATATCTTGGAGTGGCTGTGCTGTCTTTATCACATAACAAGGCACACACTTGTCCGGGGCGTATCCTGCGCACATTGAAAACCGTGTCGGGGCATTGTGTGAGGTTGTGTATCTGATTGGCGTTGAAACCGAAACGGTGAAGTAAATCAGCGATAGTCTGTTTTGCCTTTATTGTATCGTATTTCACATTGAACTCTTCAATAGGCAAGCCATATTTTAGAACAATGGGCTTTGGTGTTTCTATTGCCGCCGGATTCTCTTCACTCTTTTTTGTCTTATCGGAATCTGCACCAAAGCAACCGACAATACATTGCGAAAGGGTTATTAACGCAATGGCTGCGGAGATTGTTCTTAGTTTGAATATTCTTGTCATCAATATCTCTATGTGTCATAAAATGCGATGAAGGATGCCGTGGCATCCTTCATCGAGTGGTTTATTATTTGAAATTACTTTATAACAACCTTAATGCCGTTTACGATGTAAATTCCGCTTGGTAGGTTATTGACTCTGTCTGCATCCTCGGTCTCAAGAACCTTGATACCTTGTGTGCTGTAGACTGTCCAACCGCTCTCGCCATCGGCGATGATATCTTCAATGGCGGTGTCGTTCTCGACAATATATTTGAGTGTGATACCCTTTATCTCCTTTGAGTTGCGGTCTACAAAATAGCCGTCGGCAATTTCAAGGATATATGTGCCGTTTTCTAATATAGGTGCATCAAGCAAAAGAGCGCCTTGGTTCTGTGCTATATAAGAACCATCCTCTTTAAGGTTTGTGAATGAGAATGGAATTTCATTGTCGCTTCCCTCCTTGCAGAGTTTTGCCTCTTTTGAAGTGTCGACAGTTGTGGCAATGTTGCTGAATGTGAAGAGGATGTAGCTCAAAGACTCAACCTTGCTGCCATCGGCAGGCTCTACAGCTGTTATAACAGCCGCAGCCGCTGAACCTACGTGGGTGTATGAGTAGATGCTGCGTGTCCATCTTCCCTTAATGGGGTGTTTGTAGTTCATTCCCTCGGGGTTCAGAAGAATGTCTCCTGTAATGATGAGATCGATGTTGATGTTATCTACTGATACCAATTCTTCGTCTATCCAGAATTTTAGTGTGTTGGCATCAACCTGTGTGAATTGGTATACTTTGTCAATTTCGTAGGTGCGGTCCTCGCGCTGGCCACTCTGTGCCTTGAGACTGAAGTCACTTGAAACGGCAATGCCCTCATTGCAAGAGATTGTGAACTCCTTCAAGCCCTGAACGTAGCTTCCGTTCTCGGGGGTGATTGTAGCCTTTGGATATTCGCGTACCATATATACGGATGGCAATACCATATCGTCGGCCTTTTCGGCGTAGCAACCGAAGATGTCCTTGCCGGCTGAATAGTAGAGGGTGCTGTTGCCGTTCTTTATAGTCGCCTGTCCGTTATCAACCGACACGCTCCACATTGCACCTGTTGCAGGTTTCTCGGCTACAAACGATACTTCGCCGTCGTTGCTGCCCAAATACATATATCTACCCTCGGCATCCTGGATGGTGTAGCCGCCATTGGTGCTTGTGAAAGTGAATGCATTGTATTCTACTGTCTCAATGTACTTGTCATATTTACTTGACACCTTGCGGCTCTGCAAGTTACCGTTTGAAGTTCCAAAAAGGAAGTCGGCAACGTTGTCATTTGCTACGAATGCATATTTTTCTCCGCTTGTGATTGATGTGGCAGGAACGTATGGTTTGGTTGGCGATACAATGTATTTTGCCTCTACAATGTCACTCTTGTACACAGTTTCTCCATCTACTCTCACAGCCATAACCTTTACGGTTGCCGACTCTGTGAGTTCGGGGTACATTACATAGTATTTACTGCACTTGGTTGTTCCTGTCTCGCTCTGGAAGTCCTCATAGCTTGGGTCTGTGCCATCCAGTGTGTAGTAGAGTACAAGGGTCTGGTCTGCTGTTTCTGCTGTTACGGTAACCTTGTTCTCATATACTCCTTCAGGGGTCTTGAAAGTGGGCTTTTCAACGTCAACCATATCTGTTGGCAAATCATATTCAACGGTAATGCTCTTTACATAGTATGCGCGTTTTGTAGCGGTCCAACTTATTGTAATGTCGCCGTTTGTATCTTCACAATCAAATGTGTAATCTTTGGCATTAGTGTCAAGAGTAAATGTGTCTGATGTCTGGTTGCCTACTGTGATTGTGAACTTTGCATCTCCGCTGGCAGCGATACTACTGTTTACGGTTACGCTCTTAATCTTGTAAGCTGCAAAACCCGATGTGCTTAAAGTGTATGCTGTGTTAGGGGTATCCTTGTTGCCGAACTGTATACCCTTTGTTGCATTCCACTCAATTAAAATAGCATCAGTGGCATTCCACTCAATGTCACTGAGTGTCACTGTGCCGCCGGCTGTTGTGAGTTCACCTTTTTTGAAGGTGTGTGTGTAGGTTTCTGCATTCGCTACTGTCAAAAAGCAGAAAATTGTGAAAAGTGAGAGTAGAAATTTCTTCATATCAGTCTGTTTTGATTTTGTTAATTCATTAATTGTGCGCATAGTTAGTAAATTCTTGATATATATATACTATTGATGGTGTTAAATATTACGTTTACGGGCCGGCAATGCCGGCCCGTAAACGTATGGTGTGAAAAATTCTATTTCCTGTTCTTTATTTGTTCTATTTTTTCAATGAACAGGTCAATGTCTGTCTCTGTTGTCATAATAATCTCCTTGAATTTTCCGTTAGGCTCAAGTATGATGTATGTATGGAACATCTTAATGTCATACTCCTCCATAATCCTTGGTCCTTCACCGTTTTCGTTGTCTATGCTTAGGCTTATAAACTCCCTGTTCAAATATTCGGCGACTTTATTATGTGGGAATACCTTATCTTTCATCATCTTGCAGGGTACGCAACCGTCGGTATGGCACTCAATGAAGATGTGCTTATTCTCCTTGCTTGCTTTTTCAATGGCTTCGTCAAGTGTTATATTCTGAAAATCTGTTCCAGGGCCTGTGTAGAACTCGGCAAAACGTGCCTTTTCAATCATTGCAGCCATCTCGGGGCCCGGTGCCGGCGCGTGAGCCGATATTATCTCACCCTGCTTGCCTATGATTATGTAGCGTGGCACGCCCGAAATTTGGAAGTCACTCTCGAATTGTGACTGGACACTGCAGTCTGGGAACAGGTTAAGCATTCCCTTCATATTATGTTTCCCGATAGCCTCAAGCCACTGCTCTTTATCCTCGCTACGGTCAATGGATACAGTGATGAAGCATACGTCGCTCTCTTTTTTGAACCAATAGCGCATACCGGTGAAGCGATGCATATTTGAAAGGCAACTGTGACACCAAGTTGCCCAAACGTCAATGACAAGAACCTTGCCCTTGAAATCGGCAAATGTGTACTCCTTTCCATTGGCGTCCTTTAGTGTTGAGAGTGGAGCTTTATTGCCGGGCATAATGCGTGTGAAAATATCGTACAATGCCAGGATTTCCTGTTTCAGTTCGCTGTCGGCTACATTTTTTTCAATGAGTGGCTGTACACTCTTCAAACCGTCGGTGCACCCGCTGTTCTGCAACGGGAACTTGAGCCTTGCGAGATATTCGTCGTGCAACTCTTTGTTCTTGCTTGTGAATATGGTATGCAGCTTGTTGTAGTCATTGTCGTTGAGCGCCCTGATTGGGTAGAATACCGTTGCAGTAATTCCATCGCGCGACTCGTTGAAACTGTCACCTTTTTTCATTGCCTGCAAGGTGAAGTAGTGGTCGGCAAACTTGCCTATTTTCTTTGTGTTTGCGAACTGTGCGACAATCGTATCGTCAAACGAGAGCCTGGTGGCCTGTTTGGGCAGTTCATATATATCGCCATTTTTTCCACGGCAACTGAACATATACTCTCCGCTGTTCCATACAAAGTGGCACTGGTTAAGGGTGTGTACACCTTTCTTCTCCTCTGCAGTTGTCTGCTTGATTGAGTCGTACAAAGCGATTATGCCTTGTGCATCGCTGAACTGACGTTGCCAAATAGTGTCGAGTAGAGCAATCTCTTTCTCGTCAATACTATTGTAGTTCTTATGGTTGCCACAACCTAAAAAGAGTAGTGCTGCAACTACAACTGCAAAAAAAGGAAATCTGTGTTTCATAGTATTATTGTTGTGCTTCTTTTATTCCGTATGCAATACCCTGCAGGTCAATGCCATATTGTTCTTTCATATACTTCACTGTAATCTCATACTTCTCGGTGAGCATTGGATAGATACTTTTGGGGTAGCGTTCCTCGAACTCCTCGGGTGTGAGCCACATCGCATTCTTAATGTATGCGTTGAAAAGATTGTATTCCTTGTATTTGCCCTTTTCCCAATAGTAACAACTTTTCACATTCTCCAATGGACGCCACAACTGTTTCAGTTGGCCTGTTCCGAAGTTGTCATTAAGGTCATCAATGAAACCGAGTTTGTATTTGTAGTTCTCCTTTGATGGGTCCTTGTGGTCCATAACATTCAGCTCTTTTCCATTTTCATCTTTTCGGCTGCTGAAGTCAAAGCCTGTCCAGAACTCATCGGGTGATGTGATTTCTCCCTTGTCCATAGCATTCTTCATTGCCTCAATCATAAATACACAACGCATTTGCTTGAGGGTGTATTCTGTGTCAGTACCATTGATTATGTCATCTTTGAAACTGATTGCCCAATTGTCGAAGTTGCCAAGCTTGATGGTCTTGTAGGGGTCTACAGTTGTTCCACCGCCGCTCTCACCGCTGTCCTCTCCAAAATCACGTGGCTCGGTACGCAGGTTGTGTATCATATAGATTTTTACAGGGAACGACGATTTTGCAAAGTCGTAGCTGATGTTCGGGAATATGTAATTGTAGAAATAGTCTACATAGAACGGTAAATGTTCTTCGGGCAAGTTCCAGGACCAGTCGTTGCGTTCCTCTTCATATCCGGCAACGTAGATGTCGCCTGTTCCCGCAGAAACCCAGTCACGATTGAGGTCCTCTTCGGTGATATCCTTATAGAGCAGATAGACACCATACTCTTGCTTGATGTCATAGATAAGGGAGTCGTATCTGCTTGTGCCTTGTGGGAAACCGCCACGTATGGGTGAGTAGTCGCCCGATGGTGTAATCTCAGTCTCCTCCTGGCAAGCACAGAATGTAGCCAAACTTGCCAATATGATTGCTAATGTCAATAAATGCTTTTTCATAGGTCTGTTGTATGGGTGTGTTATTGTGGTATTCGCTTGCCGGGCAGCTCATTCTGCTCGAGGCTCTTGTTGCTTTGCAATGCTTCATCCGGGATGGGCACAGTGTAGAGAAGGTCTCCCTCCTGCAACATATAATCACTGCTCCGTGATTCGTTGTCGTGCCAGGTGTGTGTGATGGCCGGCATTCCCCAACGGCGAAGGTCGAACCAGCGGTGTCCTTCGTAGCACAGTTCACGACGGCGCTCTTCACGGATGAACTGCACCAGTTCGGCATTGTTCTCAAATTCAACCTCTTCAAAATCCTCGGGGTCGAAACGTTTCTCGAGCAGGGCGTTGAGTGCTGCTGTTGCCTCACTGTCACCGCTGCCGCCAAGCATTGCCATTGCCTCGGCGTAGTTGAGGTAGGCCTCTGAAAGGCGCAGGCAACGGCCGAATACGCCGGTTGCAGTGACAGGAAGATAGTGTGTTGTACCGATGTTTACCTTGCCGTATGCCATTGGCATTTCTCCTCCCTGTCCGTCAGGGGCTTGTACAATGTAGTGTATCAGGCGCAAATCCCATTCAAGGTAGCTCTCAAGCAGGCTTTGCGATGCCTGAAAGTAGGCGTGCATCTTCTGTCCCGAGGTGGTGCTTGTTGTGTTGGCATAGTCGTATGTCCATTTGAACATATCGGTGACATTGCCGAATGGCCATATTGTCTCGCTGCAACTGTAGGTCGGCATATTAAGGTATGTCCTCACATACTCTCCGTCGGAATTCTGCACCTCAAAAGGAACTTCTACCAGGTCAACAAGGCTGAAGCGCTTGTCATCCATCACTATTTTTGCATAGTGTGCAGCTTTCTCCCACTGCTCCATATAAAGGTATGTGCGGGAAAGCATCAGCTGCACCATTGGAAGGCTTGTGCGGAAGTTGTCGCTCCACTGCTCGTGCTCGGGCAATTCAAGGTATGTGGCTTCGGCGGTGTGCAGGTCGCTGAGTATCTGTGCGTAGACTTCGGCAACTGTCTTTCTCTTCAGATAGTCATCACTTGGTTCAATGCCACTCTGTAGCTTCAATGGAACACCAAGCGCTGTCGAATCGCAGTTGTATGGCTTGCCAAAGATGTTTACAAGGTTGAAATAGTAAAAACCACGCAAGGCGTATGCCTGTGCTTTCACCTTGTTCTTGTTCTCCTCGGTGTCTGAGACGCTGGGCAAGTAGTCTATAACAGCATTTGCTCCAAGGATAACCTCATAGTATGACTGGTATATGTTTGTGTGTCCGGAAGCTGCCTCTTCCATCATTTCATACATATCGGGTTGCCAGGTGTATGCCGCAAGGTATTTATTCGCGTCGAAACCATCTGTAGGGAGCTGATAGGGTGCTGCCTCGATGTCGTCGTCGAGCAGTCCCAAGAAGATGTTGAACCCAGTCATATCATTGCGCTGGTAGGCTTCGCCAAGCAATAACTCATTTAGCGAGACTGCGTCTTTGGGGACAAATTCGCTTGTTGAATTAGGCTCAAGGAAGTCTCCACACGATGTTACAGACAAAAGTGCTACTGTGGTTGCAAATATGTTCAAAAACTTTTTCATAACTTCAAATTCTTATAGTCCGATACCAAGTCCGATTGAGTAAACTCTTGGTTGTATGCTGCTACCGAGTTCAGGGTCATAGCCTCTCCAATCCTTGCTTGCAATGACAAACAGGTTGTTGACATTGGCGCTGACAGAAATGCGTGTCAATCCAATCTTCTGGCAAATCTTGCGTGGAACATTGTATGAGAGTGAAATCTGCGTACAGCGCAGGAATGATGCGTTGGCAACTCTTATGTCCGACTGTGCCCACATTGAGTAGATGTTATCGTACAAACCGTTGGGGAGGTTCAGGTTATAGAGGTCACGCACCGATGTGTAAAGTGACGGGATATTGGTCTGTGCCTCGTCGCCCGGCTGTTTCCAGCGGTTGTTGAGCTCTTTCGACAGGTTGCTGTAAATATCGGGCATTTTGCCGTATGTAAACGTTGAGTATGGGTTGGGCAGGCGCTTGCTTGCCCCGAGCGATGCCGCAAAATCAATACCGAAATTGAAATCCTTCCAACGAATTCTTGTGTTGAAACCGCCGGAGAAGTCGGGTTCACCCTGTCCCGAGTAGACAAGGAATGTCGTGGGGTCTACACTGCCGTCACCGTCGACATCGTCGTATGTGGCGTGTGCAAAAGTCGGATAACCGTTTTTGCCGTCCAACCCGGTGAACTGGTACGACCAGAAAGCCGAGAGCGGGTAACCTTGTTTCAGAGGACGGCTGCTGTTGCCGGCGAGGAAGTCGTAGTGTGTCAACTCGTCAGCTTTTGCTGTGCGGTCGTCAGTCTCGGAACGGTTCCAGTTCTTGCCGGCGTTCATACCCACAGTCCATACAAAGTCCTTAGTGCGTATAGGGGTGTAGTTCAGTGTAAACTCAACACCCTGGTTTGTTATGAGTCCTCCATTCAGTGGCATTGATTCCATTCCGTACTCCTGTGCAATGTCCTGACGGATTATGGCGTTGGAGCGACGGTTGTAGTATTCAAAGTTCATTGTAATGCCAAAGAGGGCTATGTCGAGTCCCAAGTTCGATGATTTTGTGCGCTCCCATTTCAATTGGTTGTTGGGCAGGCTCGAGATGGAGAGGTAATACTCGTTATAGCTGTTGTGCAGTCCTTGATAGCGCACAATCATTTCAGGGCTCAATGAGTTGACAACGTTACCCTGTATACCGTATGTGGCACGAATGTTGAACTGGTCGAGCCAGGGGAGGTGTTTCATCACAAATGGCTCTTGCGCAATCTTCCACGATGCACCGAACGACCAAGTGGGGTCGAACTGTTTGTTTACATCCTGGCCAAAGCGGTTCGAAGCATCGGAGCGGACGTTAACGTTGAACACGTAGCGGTTCTTCAACGAGTAGGCCACCGTTGCAAAGAATGACATATAGTTGGTGAGTGTTGAAGTCTTGCTCCAACCGCCATTGTATAGTTGTGAGAGTGCACCCCAGCCAATTGAGACGTCGCTGCCTATGGGTTTGAAGTTCTCGGGCAGGGTTGGTGATACTACAATCTCGCCTCGTTCAGGGACATAGCCCCACACGGTGTTGCCCTCGCTGCTTCCTTTGCTTGAACGTATCTCAACACCAAGCATTGCATTAAGGCGGTGGTTCTCGTTGAACTCCTTTGAGAATGCGAGGCGGTGCGATGTGCTGTATGATACCGTCAGTGAGTTTGCCTGTTGCAGCACTCCGCCGTATGGCATCAGTGCGGCGTTGTATTTTTCCGAACCGGCCTTCTCTGTTCCGTATGGGAAACCGCGGTACAACTGTTCTACCTGCGAGGTCTTTTCACCGGCGTAGCTCTCGCTGGCATTGTTGTTGATTGACATACTTGCTGTTCCCTGATATGTCAGCCAACTGAGAATCTTGTAGTTTGCATTTACCGATGCGTTAAAGGATGTACCGGTGTTCTTCGAGTAGCTGTTTTCCATCTCGTTGAAGATGTTGTACGAGTATTGGTTGTGTCCGCCGAGTTGTGTGTTGTACTGGTAGGTGTAGTACTTTGAATAATAAGCCGGTGAACCGTCCTCGTTGTATGCCGGGATGGCACGGTTGGTGTTCATTGCGTAGTTATATGGGTTTACACCCGCACCATAACCATCAGAGTTCCTTATACTTCCGTTGAGCTGCGCGTTGATAGATAGCCTGTCGTTTACATTGCTGTTGATGCTCAAGCGGGTGGTGAGCTGGTCGTTGCTGTTACCTACCTCGTATCCGTTGTTTATCTGGTAACCGATTGAGGCATTGTAGGTGTATTTGTCTGTACCACCCGAAACGCTCAGGTTGTGGTTGTTGCTCACCGAGTTGCGTGTGAGAAGGTCGAACCAGTCTGTGTTCACTGTCTCCAAGCGTTTCATATAGTATGCGAATTCATCTTCAGTAATCATACGCTTGTTGAACATCGACATCAGTCCCTCGTAGGTGTATATCTGTGGCAGGGGCTCTGATTGGTAGCGTACGCCGGCCTCGTATGCCTCCTTGCTGAAGAGTATGCGCTCCTGTGAGTTCATAAAGTCATACATCTCGTATGTGGGGCGCTCCCTCACTGAGATATTGGTGTTGTAGTTCACGCTTATTCGTCCCGGAGTACCCTTCTTTGTGGTGATGACGATTACACCGTTTGATGCCTTTGAACCATAGATGGCAGTTGCCGAGGCGTCTTTCAATACTGTGATGTTGTCAATGTCCTGTGGGTTGAGCCACGATATCTGGTTACCGATGAGTTCACGCATATCCGATGTCAGTGCCGAGCTTATATCTATCGACAGAGGGTCTTCCTGGATGACACCGTCAACAACCCATAGCGGGCTTGTATTGCCAAGTATTGTTGATGTTCCGCGGATTGTAATCTTAGGTGATGCACCCACACGTGCCGATGTGTTCACGACCGACATACCGGCAATCTTACCCTGCAACATCTGGTCGATGCTCTGGTATGCCGGCATCATAATATCGTCGGCCTTTACAGTGGTGAACGCACCCACCATATCCTTGCGTGGCAGGCGGGCATATCCGTCCTCGACAATGGTCACCTCTTCAAGCATCTCATTGTCGGGTAAAAGCTGGATGTTGAACGGCTTGCCAATGTTCTGGGCTGTCAGTTTAATTGTCTGGGATTTTGAACCCATATAGCTGAAAACAAGTGTCAGCTTTTCATTTTCGCTGAACACAATGTCAATCTTGAAATCACCATTGATGCCGGTGCTTACACCTTTTACCATCTTCTTGTCTTTCATTACAACGACATTTGCACCTGGAAGCGGCATCTCAAGCTCATCGATAACAGTACCTATTATAGTGTGTCCGGATTGTGCAAATGCTCCAAGGCTGCACATAAGGCACAATAAAAGGCATAAAAACCTGATTATCGTAGTTTTTGTTCTCATACAACTATTGCATTATAGGTTACTACTACTATTGAATGTGTAAAATTAATGTTTTTTTAAAACAATCTTTTATATTTATTGAAAAAATGTCATAAAAGATGAAAAAATATTCCACCTCTTATCTTTGCTTTATATTTACTCCGAAAATAAAAAAAATCGTCATCTATCATTGTAGTTGTGAAAATTACTTAATTTTGTAAAAAATACGCTTATGAAAAAAGATAACAATTCAGAGCTGTTGCCCATAGTGAACAAGGCTGGTGAGGTCATAGGTAGTGCCACGCGCGGCGAGTGTCACGATGGTGCAAAATTGCTGCACCCGGTGGTGCATCTGCACTTGTTTGACTCGCAAGGACGATTGTATCTGCAGCGCCGTCCGCTGTGGAAAAGCATACAGCCGGGCAAGTGGGATACCGCAGTTGGTGGGCACATCGACTATGGCGAGGATGTTGCCACGGCGTTAAAAAGAGAGGTTTTCGAGGAACTTGGGATAACGGATTGTGAACCGCGTTTTTTGAATAGCTATCTGTTTGAGAGTGAACGCGAGAAGGAACTGGTTTATGTCTATTACGCTGTGTATGACGGCGTCGTTGCGCCGAGCGATGAACTGGACGGCGGTCGCTTTTGGGAAATGGATGAAATAAAAGCCGCAATGGGGCAAGGAGTACTCACCCCCAACTTTGAGATGGAATTCTTGAAAGTGATGGAGTGGATGGTGAATTGAAATAAAAAGAGGAAAATTCTCTCGAATTCTCCTCTTTTGTCCAATCGTGCGCGTGATAGGACTCGAACCTACACGTCGCAAAACACCAGATCCTAAGTCTGGCGCGTCTACCAATTTCGCCACACGCGCGACTGTCTTTTTATGTCAAAGTGCAAGATTGCATATTCTTTGCATTTGCGAGTGCAAAGGTAGTACAAAAAAATGAAAAGTCAACCTTATTGCTCCTCTTTTTTGTTATAATAATCGAAAATAAGGGTTTTTGCTCTTTCAATTATTGTGTCGCGTCCTTTTTCCCAATCTTCGCTTGTTATGTCAACCTTTATGTCGGGCGCTATTCCAAATTCTGTGTGTTGGTGTTTTAAATCTAATGTGGGGCAGGCCGAGAGGCGTACTCGCCAACCGTTGGGCAAGGTGCTGTTGAGTGGCAGTGCGCTACCACCGCCGGTGCTGTCGCCTATGATTGCGACATTGGGTAGTTCTCGCATAATCATCACAAAATGGTTGGCGGCGCTGTAGACGCTTCTGTTGGTTAGCACCACCACGGGGCGCAGCCATCGTGCACCTTCACTTGGCTCAAGGTATAGCGGTTCTGGGGCGGAGAAGTCGTTGTGTCCTTTCCCGGTCTTGTGCTGCATATATCCGTAGTGTATCTCCTCATTGATGAATGACGAGGCAAGCTTTTCGGCCGATGTTATCATACCGCCACCGTTGTTGCGTATGTCAAGTATCAGGGCTTTGCACTCTCTCAGGTTGTAGAGCATCAGTGTCAGGTTGTTTATGCTGAAATTGTTCGAAAAGCTCTCCACGTAGGCATAGCCTATGCTGTCGGGAAACGTTGTGTATTTTATGCCGTTGGTCTGCCTGAAGTTTGTGCCCAGGTAGTTGCGTTGTATTGAGTCGCTGAAATTCATCGGGTGTTGCAGATGCCAGTCCCAGTAGTAGCTTGTGCCGAACATTGATGTGAGATTGACGTGCCCGTCGCGCAACTCCTTTAGCATATCGCCAAGAATGTCAAAGAGTATCAGTTCGTCGCGGCAGGTGTCGGCCATCGGTTTGTATTTGTCGTGTACGGCGTTCCAGTCCAGCCCGAACTCCTCTTGCGCTTGGGCGAAGAAGCAGTATCGCTCGTCGATGAGCTGCCAAAGTGCCTCGAAGTTGCCATTGCAACTATTGTCGAACTCTTCGCCGTCGATGCAGCCGGTGAACAGTATCTGTGTTATAAAAAGATATGTGAGGATTTTTTTTGGCATAGTTCTTTAATAGGGTGAGTGGTTGTTCATTCTGTTCTCCCTTTTTATCTTGAAGATTGTCCGGGCAAATCCCAAGGCGAATGTGTGTCGATATATGTGGCAGTCGATACTGTTTATTCTGCTTTGGTAAATGTCGGCAGTGTATGATATTCGCAGGGTGGTGCTGTGGCGTTTTATCCTCATTGGAATGTCGAGTGAGAGTGTGTGGCGCCACGATGGGTTGTTGCCGGGGTGGGTGAATGAGATGATGCCTTTGGCGTGTCCCAATCCGAATATCTCGTAATAGCTCTGTCCGAACTCGGGTGCGAACATCACTCCGGCAAGTGGAATGTCTACCTGATAGCGTGCAATCCACTCGCTCCGCAGCACCGGAAAGTGGTATATAACCATACCTGTTGCTGCAAGTGCCGTGCGCAGCTTTGCGGCAGCCGGGTTGTTGCCATTGGCAGGGTTGTAGAGCGCGCCGCCCTCAAATTGTATCTGCGCTCCTGCAAGGAGGGTTAGTCCCTTGGCGACTTTGAAAGGGTGGTATCCGCTCCAACTTTGGCTTATGAGTGCCGTGTATTGAATGTTGTTCCCCAGTGTGGCATATCCTAAAGTTGCGTTAAAGAGCGTCTGGTATTTCCAACGGTAGTTGCCGGTGCGTGCATCGCGGAAATTCTCGTGGCTGAAATTTATTCCCAAACCTTTGTGGTTATAGTTGCTCAGGTATGTATCGAGGTTGTTCAACAGTGTTATGCCGAACAGTGAACTCTTTACTACAATGCGTTCAGGGATGATTGTGTCTGTTACGATATGCCGAACCCTTGACATTGCCGGGGTGGCCAGCAATGCAAGGGTTATTGCTATGAGGAGTGCTTTTCTCATTCGTTGTCAAAAAGTGAGAGTTGTTCGCCAGTCTCGCCTGTTGGCTCCTCAACCTCCGGCTCTTCAATCACTTCTGGAGGTGGCGGGAATTTTGTCGGTTCAAGCTCTATTATCTCGTCAATCTCGTATGTTGTAAGGCGCTTGCCGCGTGCCTTGTAGCTCTTGACGCCAATGAACTCATCAACTTCTATCACCAACGGCTCACGGAATTTGTCGTTGCCGCCGAACATCACCTGTATGCGTGGGAATGGTGTCTCGCTGAACCATATCAGTTCATTGTCCTTGTTGTCGCCAAGGCAGTTCTGTCTGCGTGCATTTGCCTCAAGGGTAAATCTCTTTATGTATGGGTATCCCTGCTGCGATGCGTCGTAGAGGGCCGCGCTCCACACTTTGGCTGGGTCGAACTTTTCGATAATCATCAGGTCGTCGTCGAAGTGATTGTTAAGGTCGACCGGCATAATGTCGAACTCTCCGTTCTTGCGTATTGCCAAAATCTTATCGTCGTTGTGGAACTCTCCCAGATATTCGCCGTGGTTGTCGAAATTTATGCGCAGTATATCACGGTCGAACCACACCTGACGGCCGCCAAGCGTTGAACTGCCGTGTTTTTTGAGTGTGATGCGCAATACTTCGTTCTTGGTGAGAATGTTGCCCATAGACTGGCGCCCTTTGATGGCTATTGTGCTGAAATCCTTTTCGATGATGGAGTTCCTGAGCCTGGGGTTGGGGCGCAGCATAACCTTTATCACCTCGGCCTCGCCGTTGGGGTTGGCTGTGAAGTATGCGACCTTTGAACCCGGTGTGCCTTGTGTGAGGTCATATTCGCGGTCGCGTGTCATTCCTGTTGCAGCAAAGCGCTTGATGTAGTGTATGCCATTCTTGCCATCGCGGTACACGGCATTGTAAATGGTTCGTTTGTCGTTCTTCTTGAATACATCCACAAAAATCACATTCTTGCCCACAAACAACTTTTCGCTCACCTTGACAACCTTGTACTTTCCGTCCTTGTAAAAGAGGATTATGTCGTCGATGTCCGAGCAGTTTGTGACAAATTCGTCTTTTTTCAGTGATGTTCCGATGAAGCCCTCGGCACGGTTGATGTAGAGCTTCTGGTTGGCCTCGACAACCTTTGCCGCCACGATGGTGTCGAAATTGCGTATCTCGGTCTGTCGTGGGTAGCGTGCGCCGTATTTCTCCTTGAGCATTGTGAACCACTTTATTGTGACGGCGGTCATCTGCCCCAACTGTTTGTCTATCTCGGCAATGTCCTTTTTGAGGCGCGCTATAAGCTCGTCGGCCTTCTCCTTGTTGAAACGGAGGATGCGCGCCATCTTTATCTCCATCAGGCGCAACAGGTCGTCGCGGGTAATCTCGCGGATGAAGTCTTTCTTGTAGGGCTCGAGGCGCAGGTCAATGTGTGCCAGCGCGGTGTCCATATCGGGTGCCTGCTCAAACTCCTTGTCTTTGTATATGCGTTCCTCGATGAATATACTCTCAAGCGAAGCGAAGTGCAATTGCTCGAGCAACTCACCTTTGCGTATCTGCAATTCAAGGCGCAACAGTTCCTTGGTGCTGTCCACCGAGCGTCGCAACAGCTCGCTCACGGTGAGAAACACCGGTGTCTGGTTGTCAATGACGCAACAACAGGGGGTGATGCTTGTCTCGCAGTCGGTGAAGGCATAAAGGGCGTCGATGGTCTTGTCGCTCGAAACGCCCGGTGCAAGCTGCACCAGAATCTCAACCTTGTCCGATGTGTTGTCGTCAATCTTGCGTATCTTGATTTTTCCGTTGTCCACCGCCTTGAGGATTGACTCAATTACGAGCGGTGTTGTCTTTCCGAATGGTATTTCGGTGATTGTCAGAGTCTTGTTGTCGTCCGACTTTGTTATTTTGGCACGTATGCGCACGCGGCCCGTGCGGTCGCCGTCGTTGTAACGCGATACGTCGATGCTGCCGCCGGTCTGGAAGTCGGGGTACAGTTTGAATTCTTCATTTCTCAGATAGGAGACAGCTGCGTCGCACACCTCGTTGAAATTATGTGGCAAAATCTTTGATGAGAGGCCCACGGCAATTCCCTCGACACCGTGTATCAACAGCAACGGGAATTTTACTGGCAGGGTGATTGGCTCTTTGTTGCGGCCGTCGTACGACAGTTTCCACTCTGTAGTCTTTGGATTGAACACCACGTCGTGGGCAAAATGTGACAGACGTGCCTCAATGTATCGTGGGGCGGCGGCCGAGTCTCCGGTGAGGATGTTTCCCCAGTTTCCCTGGCAGTCGATGAGATAGTCCTTCTGTCCCATCTGCACCAATGCACCGGCAATTGATGCGTCGCCGTGCGGGTGGTACTGCATTGTATGCCCCACTACGTTGGCAACCTTGTTGTAACGCCCGTCGTCAAGCTCACGCATCGCGTGCAGGATACGTCGCTGTACGGGTTTTAAACCGTCGTACAGATGTGGCACGGCGCGTTCCAGAATAACATACGAGGCATAGTCCAGAAACCAGTTGCGGTACATCCCTGTCAACTTGTGCCTGATGCCTTCCGCCTCGTGGTACTGGCTGTGCTCACCACCTCCATCGGGGGTGTTGTCACCGGTGTTTATGTCATTGATATTCTCATCAAAATCGTTATAATCCATAGTCTGTGAATAGAGGGAATGCTCTTCTTTTGTGATTTTATATCATTTAATCTGCGAATATAGTCAAAATTAACGAAATAATGAAATTTTAGATGCTTTTGACAGCGTATATGAAAGAAATTGTTGTTATTCCCTTTCTGTCTGCAATTCTTTTTGTACATTTGCAAGATAAAAATAAGACAAATAAATTAAATATATTCAATATGGCACAAGAAGATGTTTTTAAGAAAGTAGTTGCGCATTGCAAAGAGTATGGTTTCGTGTTCCCATCAAGCGACATTTATGATGGCTTGGGTGCTGTGTACGACTATGGACAGATGGGTGTTGAACTCAAGAATAATATAAAGACCTATTGGTGGCAGAGTATGGTGCTTTTGAACGACAATATCGTAGGTATCGACTCGGCTATCTTTATGCACCCTACAATCTGGAAGGCGTCGGGTCACGTAGATGCGTTCAATGACCCCCTCATCGACAACCGCGACTCAAAGAAACGCTACCGCGCCGATGTACTCATCGAGGAGCAGATAGCGAAGTATGAAGAGAAGATGGAGAAAGAGGCTGCAAAGGCTGCAAAACGTTTCGGCGACTCTTTCAACCGCGAGCTCTTTATGGAGACAAACCCCAAGGTGCTTGCCGAGAAAGAAAAACGCGATGCACTGCAGGCGCGTTTTGCAAAGGCACTTAATGATATGAACCTTGACGAGCTGCGTCAGATTATCATTGACGAGGAGATTGCTTGCCCAATTTCGGGTACACGCAACTGGACCGAGGTTCGTCAGTTCAACCTTATGTTCTCTACCGAGATGGGTTCTACAGCCGATGGTGCAATGAAGGTTTATCTTCGTCCCGAGACTGCTCAGGGTATCTTCGTTAACTATTTGAACGTACAGAAGACCGGTCGTATGCGTGTTCCTTTCGGTATTGCGCAGATTGGTAAGGCTTTCCGCAACGAGATTGTAGCACGTCAGTTCATCTTCCGTATGCGTGAGTTCGAGCAGATGGAGATGCAGTTCTTTGTACGTCCCGGCAGCGAGCTCGAGTGGTTCAACAAGTGGAAAGAGACACGTCTTGCTTGGCACAAGGCTCTTGGCTTTGGAGATGATGCTTACCGCTACCACGACCACGAGAAGTTGGCTCACTATGCAAACGCAGCAACCGATATCGAGTTCCGTATGCCGTTCGGTTTCAAAGAGGTCGAGGGTATTCACTCACGTACCGACTTCGACCTTGGTCAGCACGAAAAGTATTCAGGCAAGAACATCAAGTATTTCGACCCTGAGACAAACGAGAGTTACACTCCATACGTTATCGAGACATCTATCGGCGTCGACCGTATGTTCCTGAGCGTTATGTGTGCATCGTACTGCGAGGAGAAACTCGAGAACGGCGAGACACGCGTTGTTCTGCGTCTGCCTGCAGCTCTTGCACCTGTGAAACTTGCGGTTCTTCCTCTTGTGAAGAAGGATGGTCTGCCAGAGAAGGCACGTGAGATTATGAATGAACTCAAGTTCAACTTCAACTGTTATTACGAGGAGAAGGATTCTATCGGCAAGCGTTACCGTCGTATGGATGCCATCGGTACTCCATACTGCGTGACTGTTGACCACCAGACACTGGAGGATGGTATGGTTACATTGCGTGAGCGCGACACAATGGAGCAGCGCCGTGTGGCAATCAGTGACTTGCGCAACATCATCCAGGATAACGTAAGCATCACATCGCTTTTGAAGAAATTATCATAATAATAAATTGATGAAGAGTATAAGAATATTATTGTCGCTAACCCTGTCGGTCCTTTTTGGACTGACATCGTGCGACGAGAGTAGCGAGGCCGGTGAATTCGATAATTGGCAGGCACGCAACATACAGTACATTGATTCCATTGCTGCCGTTGCGCGTGCAAACACCTATGGCGATTGGAAAATATTCCTTGTCCAAGGTCTTGACACAGCAAAGGTGTGGGGCAATGAGTACTATGTCTATTGTCAGGTTATTGAGGAGGGTACCGGAACCGAGCATCCGCTTTTCACAGACAATGTGGTTGTAAACTACCGTGGCCGTCTGATGCCTACTTATCCCACATACCCCGAAGGTCTTCAGTTCGACAGTAGCTACAAGGGTGATTTGAACCCATCGTTCAATGTCCCCGCCACATTACCTTTGTCGGGAACGGTGGATGGTTTCTATACGGCTGTGCAGAATATGGTTGATGGTGATACGTGGAAGGTGTATATCCCTTATCAGCTTGGCTATGGCGCTAGTGACGTATCAGGTATTCCTGGTTACTCTACCTTGATATTCGATATAAATTTAGTGTCATTTCATCGTTGAACGGAAAACGGTATAATTATGGAAGTTAAAGAAAACCAGTTGCAGATAGAGTTGAAAGAGGATGTGGCAGAGGGTACATACTCAAACCTCGCAATCATAGCGCACTCGACATCTGAGTTTGTGATTGATTTTGTGCGTATGATGCCCGGTGTGAACAAGGCAAAGGTGAAATCAAGGATTGTTATGACACCCGAGCACGCAAAGCGCTTGGCGCTTGCTCTTCAGGATAACCTGATGAGATATGAGGCTCAGTTTGGAGAAATCCGTCTGCCCGAGCGTGGCGGTTATGCTGCGGGGGTGCCGTTTAAGGTTGAAGCCTGAATAAAAGTTCACTAAAAAGGTGATAACTGCGTTACGCTTGTTTTTGTAATCGGTCATTTAGGCAAACTAAACTCCCTGTTCCAAAAACTTCGCAAGCCTTGCTCTCCCACTTTTTATAGAACTTTTATGTCATAGGGTTAAAAAGGTGATAACTGCGTTTGTCTACGCATATTTATTATACACTAAAAAAGAGTCGCGTACTGTGCGCGACTCTTTTTTAGTGTATGTCAATCTACCATCACTCCGTTTGAGCGGAACTCCGACAGTGAATAGCCTGTGTGACGCTTAAAGTAGCGGTTCAGGTAACTCTGGTCGGGGAAATGGAATTCGTTCACCAGTTCTTGAAAACTTTTGTGTGTGTATATGAGGTTTACCTCCAGTTCAATGATGGTGAAGTGGTCTATAATCTCTTTGGCATTCTGTCCGCTTGCGCGCTGGCAGATGGAGTTAAGGTGCCGTGTGGATATTCTCATTTTATCGGCGTAAAACTGCACCGACCTGTCTTCGCGGAAGTGGTTGGTGAGCAGTATTCTGAATTCGTAGAACAGTTTGTCTTTGCTCTCGCCTATGTGCTCTTTTGCCAGCATACGGTGCGTTTTGCTTATGTGCTGAATATAGAGCAACAATGAGTTTATTGCAAGTATTATGTTCTGTCGGCAGTAGGCCATATTCTCTTCGTTGCAGCCCGCTTCAATGTCCAATATATCAATCTGCCTGAATATGTTACCGATAAACTCTCTCTCGAGGTTGCTGTTGCCACCCTGATGGGTGCGGCACTCTATGGCCTGTATGGCCTCGGGGCTTATTGAACTGCGTGCTGCAAGCCATATATGCTTTGAGAGGCCTACAAGGCGCGATGAGAAGTCGCTGGTGATATCAAGTAGCAAAATGTTGGAACCGCCGGGGCAAATGATTATCTGTCCGGGGGTGAAACGATACTTTTGCCCGTCAATGGTGAATAGAGCCTCGCCGCTCAAACAAAAGAATATTGACGTGTGTTGCAGTTGGTAGACGTGCTGCACAAACTGTTGCAATGATGATTGTGTTGTGGCAAATCCCTGGGTCGGAATTTTCTTTAAATATACGTTGTTCATAATTGCCTGCGTTTTGTGTCTATTTTGTATATGTGGTGCAAAAATAGTCAAAATGCGCAATATAGCAAAGCATTAAGGTACAAACCTGCGTCTTTTGAACAAATTTCAGATGTCTTGTTCATTGTTTGCAACTGCGCCACCCGCCAGACAAGGCTGCAAACAAAAAACAGAACTGCCAATTATCCGATAATCAGCAGTTCTGTACCAAATGAAGTTTTCTTTGTGGAGCTAGAGGGAGTCGAACCCTCGTCCAAACAGGGAAACAATATGCTTTCTACACGCTTAGTCATCGGTGGGGTTTTCGAGCACAGGCAAGACCGCGACCGCCAACCTGCGCCTTATCCTCTAAAATGTCGCCATTGCATCGAGGCCTGCAATGGTTAGTCCCGATTTGCCTGCACCACCGTATCGGATTGCTTCGGAACAACAGCGTCCGGGTGATGTCTCGTCCCCGCACCTGGTGCAGGGATTAAGCTAATCTACTATACTTCGATTAAGCAGCAAGAGCGTAGTTATTGTTGCCAGATAAATTTTTGCCTGCTCATATTATAGTGCGAACCGGCAATGCACTGCGTGCTTACATACCTTTTCTACCCGCTGTCAAATCCAGATAGCCCCGGCATAGTAAGAAAGATGATTAAACAATCGTCTTATTCCTGCTACAAAGTTATGGGCATTTTTTTGTTTTTGCAACAGCTTTAATTCTTTTTATTGTTTTTACTGCATATATATAATAAATAATGTATTTTTGTGTGAAAATAATATTATTGTATGACACATATTGAGGTTTGGCTTATGGCGTTGGCTCTTGCTATGGACTGTTTTGCAGTTTCCATTGCAAGCGGCATTTTCTTTAAAAAGGTTGTGTGGAGGCCTATGCTCACAATGGCACTGCTGTTTGGCTTCTTTCAGGCTCTCAACCCCTTCTTGGGCTGGTGGGGAACCGACCTGTGCCGAGAACTTATAGAGAGTGTCGACCATTGGGTCGCATTCGGTATCCTGGGATTTTTGGGCGCAAGGATGATTGTAGAGTCCTTCAAGGAAGAGGAGAAGAAACGCTTTAACCCGCGTCGTTATAAGGTGATTTTTACATTGGCTATAGCTACAAGCATTGATGCTCTAGCCGTGGGTATATCGTTCTCGTGTATGGGTTATGAAACAGTTGCATCCTTGTGCTATCCTCTGGGTGTGATATTTCTTGTATCGTTTGTGCTGACAGTTGTCGGTTTGGGGCTTGGCCTTAAGTGTGGCAATGGCTTTGCAAAAAGGCTGCGTGCCGAGATGTGGGGCGGAATAATTCTCCTGCTCATAGGTACAAGAGTGCTAATTGAACATCTTACAGCCTGACGGATGACGAAAGTTCTTGAAATAGTCTCTTTTGGTGGCGCAGGGGTGCTTGTGGCAGTGCTGGTTGCAGCAACCCTGATAGAGAATATCTATGGCTTGCCGTTTGCTCTTGAAAATATTTACCATTCGTGGTGGTTCATTGCCTTGTGGGCGCTGCTTGCAGTGACAGCCACTGCATATATATTGCGCACCCAAAGGCGTGTTTCACTAATCCTGTTGCACGCATCGTTAGTGGTGGTGTTGCTTGGCGCATTTGTGTCGTTCCTCACCTCAAAGCGTGGGGATATGGCAATTTCAGAGGGTGGTGTACCGGCTTCTATGTTTGAAATGCACGACGGGCAACTGGAGAAGCTGCCGTTCCGTCTGCAATTGGTGAGTGTCGATACTATATACCTGGATAACGGTGCTCCAAGTGACTACAAGGCATATATCCGTGCCGATAACATCAAGGCATCTGATTTACATACCTTGTCGTTGAATGCTCCTATAAAAATCAATGGCTATCAGTTCTGTATAAAAGGAGTAGAGGACGGTTGCCTGTGGCTGTTGGTCTCGCACGATGTGTATGGCCGCCCGATAAGTTACTTGGGCTATGCAATGGTGTTCTTCTCGTTCCTTTTGCTTTTCTTTGACAGACAGAGCGGCTTCAAAGCCTTGCTGCAGCAGATTAAAGGGAAAACCGGAAACGGAAAGGTGAAAGGTGAAAGTGTAAAGGTTGCTGTAAAAAAAGAGAGGGATATTATGTCTCTGAGCATTCTCGCCAGGAGAATGTGGGTGGCGCTGCCGGTGTCTTTTTTGTTTTTGTGCATACTGTGGCACGGGCGTGGCGTGTTCCCGGCAACAAATGGTGCCGAGGCGCTTATGCTGTTTGTTCTTTTTGTAATGTTGCTTGCAGTTGCTCTGGGGCGCAAGAAACGCTTCGTGCTATTGAGTAGATTACTCGTTGTTGTTGCCGCTATGTTTTTTGTTGTTGCTGCGCTCGGCCTCGACGGCGACAGTGATGTACAGCCAATACTGCGCACCCCTTTATTGAGCATCCACGTGACAACAATAATAATTGCTTACGCACTGCTTGCTTGCACAGCCGTGAATGCTGTCGTTGCATTGTGCCAAAAGGATGCAAAAAGAAAGGCGCAACAGGCAGTGCTTGGGCGCTTGTTGCTCTATCCGGCCACAATGCTGCTTGCAGGCGGAATTTTCATTGGGGCAGTGTGGGGCAACCTCTCCTGGGGGCGCTACTGGGGGTGGGACCCCAAAGAGGTGTGGGCGCTGGTGACGCTGCTATTGTGCTCAATGGGCTTCCACTCGCACTCGCTGCGTTTTATCTCAAAGCCCGTTGCATTCCACATATTCTGCATTGTGGCTTTTCTGGCAGTGCTGTTCACCTTCTTTGGCGTGAACTACCTGCTTGGTGGCCTGCACAGCTATGCGTGAGTGGTGTAACTGTTACATTATTTTTTTGAACTCTTTCAGCGGTATATATTGCCCAAGGTTGTTCCAACATACAAATTGTTTTTTTGCTTTATCCTGAAATACGAAATAGCCAATTTAAAGTAAGATAAGGGATGAAGGACACAACGCTCACTGTTTTGTATAGATGCAATGCGGTATGCATTGTCGTATATACTAGATAGCGTGTTTTTTTGTTTCTTTAACTCATCTTCTCTTTAGGCGTTTGACGATGCCTGTATTTCGATGATTGAAGACAGCAAGGAGCCTGCGCCTTTTTTGTACCCTTCTACTTTTGTGTTGACAAAAATTAACAAATGGTTTGCGAAAATGAAAAATAAGGATATATTTGCGAATAAATTAAACCTATTACTATGCCACTATTCAGAGTAATAGTAAAACAGATGAAGCTTACAAGCGGAATACGCATCGAGCGTGGTATGTCGGTAGACGTAGTAACAAATTCTATGAGCAACCCACTTACCATCAACGGTGGTCAAGCCGTTGCCGATGCCTTTATGCGTGTATATGGCATTGATGTGAAACGTCTTGGCGCATTGAACACTGTGTATCATGATGTGGTGAGAATGGGGTGAAATAAATGATTTATTCTTGAATAAAAATAATATTCTATGAAACTGAGAATTATTACAAGTTTTTTACTGTTGGTTATTTTGGGTGCTCTGTTGGTCAGAATGTATTTACCTATATGGCTGTGGGCAACTTTGCTTGCAATTTTTGTAGTTCTGTTCGTCATATATCTGGTAGCTACTTATGAGAAAGAGAAAGCTTCGTTTGATAAGAGGTTTGCAGATTTGGAAGATTTAATATGTAAAATATATTCTGAATTGAAGAGCCATTCTGAATCAAACAAGAATGAAATATCGAATCTCGTAGTATCCGGTTTGGATTCTGTCTCAAAACTTGCAGATGATGGCTTTGCTGCCCAAATCCAAATGACTGATTCATTGTTGCAGTCTTTGGATAGCCGAAGCTCAGAGCTCAAAGCGGGTCTTGAGTCAGGTATGGATTCTTTGATCTCTGGACAGAAAGCAATTGCCGCTTCTTTGGAGAAATCCGACACTGTGATACTTGGTCAAATTAGAACAGTTTCAGATGAAATAAAACTGTCAGTTGTCTCTGGTACTGAGATTCTCAAAAGTGAATGCAATACCTCTTCCGATAATCTCATAAAACTCTCAAAAGAGCATAATGACGCATTGCAGCACTCGTTAGAAGGAATATCTAACAATACTGTCCACATATGCAGGAGTGTAGACCAGAAAGCCGCAGAGTTGTTAGATAAGTCTGATATGATCATTTCGTTTATGTCACAATCGAAAGAACTATTTTCTAATATTTCTGTAGAATTGAAGGGTCAATTAGAATCAAACAAGAATGAAATATCGAATCTCGTAGCATCCGGTTTGGGTTCTGTTTCAAAACTTGCAGATGATGGCTTTGCTGCCCAAATCCAAATGACTGATTCATTGTTGCAGTCTTTGGATAGCCGAAGCTCAGAGCTCAAAGCGGGTCTTGAGTCAGGTATGGATTCTTTGATCTCCGGACAGAAAGCAATTGCCGCTTCTTTGGAGAAATCCGACACTGTGATACTTGGTCAAATTAGAACAGTTTCAGATGAAATAAAACTGACGCAACATTCATTAGAAGAAATTTCTAACCAGGCCACCTATGTATGCAAGACTGTAGAACAGAAAACTGCTGAATTGGTTGATAAGTCTGACTTAATGGCTTTGGATGAATCAATCTCAAAAATGGATGGTTTGCGTAATGAAAGTGCTGATAAATTTTCTATTAATGTAATAAATGCCATCGAAGTGTTGTCTGGCAATATCGCAGAGAGTAAGGAGCTATTGCAGATTGTACTCCGTACTATTTCTAAAGGAATGAAATTCCCAAATGTGGGTGTAGGAGGCGATGAGCCTATTTTAAAACAAGATGTGCCTACGGCGGAACCAAGTTTGAAACCAAACCGTATGGAGGAATTTTTTGATGCAGAAACGGGAAATATTGTCTCCAATCATTATAAGGACGGTAATCTTGTTAAATCTGTGATGAAACAAAAAGGGTGTGTTGTCTATGAAGTGGAGTATGAAGATGATAGAATTTATAAAACAAGGAATTATGATACAACGGGAAATGTGAATATAGAGCAGGTATTCTATGAAAACGGACAGGTTCATTATAGAAACGAATACACAGTAGAGGTGACAGAATTTGATATTAACGGAAAAAAGAAATAATTATGTTTTTATATTTATTGAATGATAACGAAGGAAAAGCCTTTATGGAACTTGCCATCCAAGCAATGAAAGTGAATGGCGAAGAAAAAGATTGTGAAAAGGCCGAGTACGAAACATATCTGACAGAACTTAATTTGACAGATTATGAAACAGTTGGAATTTCATTTGAGGATGCGGTATCAGCATTTAGATACAGTTCTGTGCCTATCAAAAGAAGTGTAATTATTGAACTCTGTGGCATACTTTATACAGATAAGGAGATAGATATCAATGAAATGAATTGGATTTATAAATTATCTGATACATTTATGCTTCCAAGAAAGGAAACAGAAAGATTAATTCGTTGGAGCAAGGATTTTTCAGATTTCCTTGAAGTCGGACTTATGTATATTAACGCTAAAGAATAAAAATATGGGAATCTTTGGTTGGATTGGCAGAAAAGCCAAAGCTGTAACATCTGCAATATCAAATGCAGTTAAAGCCACAGGGCGAGCTATCTCAAGTGGCTACAAGTCTTTCACTGGGCAAGCGACCTTTGAAGAAGCAGACAAAATGTACGAAGATGTCATGCGTCGATTTGAAGCTCATAAAGCATATTTTGAGAAAGAAGTGGATAACCTTAGCTCGGAAATTGAAGCACAGGTTAAATCTATTAATAGTTCCAAAGAGACTATTAAAACAGAGCTTTTTCCTGCTTTCGCGGAGAAGATGAAGAAGCTAAAGGACATCACTGTATCAGATGAGTATCTTAAAGAATATTTCTCTGGGAAAACTCTAAAAGTCGATTCTATGAAGTCTAAGGCGGATTTATATTTGATTGACTTCAAGAAGAATCCATTCAAGAGCAATTCTTTAGCGATAGTTACCTTAGGTTTTTATACGAGAAAAAAAGCCAAGGAAACATTAGAGCGTGTAAAAGAAGAGAAAAAACGTCTCGAAGAAGAAATGGCGCGAATGGATTCTGAATTGGTAAAACTACGCAATATTAAACAAGCGTTAGAACTTATTGCAGAATATTACCTTTCCTTGATTGAGTTATATCGTGCACTCCTCAATAGACTTGACAATTCTGTTAATTTCCTGATGATACGTTGTATAAGTTTTGCTCACAAGCTTGTTCGTGAACAAATGAGTATAAAACTGCTTCCCAAATCACAACAGGCAGAAATTATGGCGATGGTCTCAATTTCAAAAGTCTTAAAGTCAATGGTTGATAAAAACATCACTATGGAGGGTAAGACAGAAAAGGTCAGCTCAAATGTAGCAGCTGTAAAGGAGGAAATGCGCAAGCAAAAGGAAGATATAAAGAAACTTAATGAAGCCGCCTAAAATTATGGACAAGAATAAATTACAAGAGTTAGAAGATAGCATCAGAAATGCTTCTCCATTAGAACTAGTTTCAAAATTAAAAGAAGCGGAATTATATGATAAGAAAGAGACTCGTATAGTAGTTGATGAGGTGTACCAAGAATTTGAAAAGTCAGGTAACCTTGTTGACGAAGTAGTTGTTCCTGTATTTATGTCAATAGCCGATGGTTTGCTAGAGTCAACATCTGCAACTCGAAAATTACGTAAGAAAGGATTAACAGCATCAAGAATTGTATCTCAGTGCAGGTCATTCAACTATGATCAGGTTGAAACAGACACAATAGTTCCTGATGGCTATACAGAATGGAAGAATGTAGGTGACCAAACACGAGAAGATTTCACTCAATATGGTGAAAACACTCGTCAGGCTTATAATAGAGGTGAGTATGAAGATAAGGAACGTCTCAATCAATATAAGCAGGACAAGTTTGATAATAATGGAGGCAGGATAAATGCTACAGATGAGTATACTGGAGAGAAAAATGTTTATCAATACAGAAGCAATCCTGATGCACGTAGAAATGTAGAAAAATATAAGCATGACCATCAGGCGGAGGTTGACCATATTGTTCCTTTGAAGCAAATTCATGATCAGCTAAAAGGTAACTATGCTTTGACTGATGAAGATATTAAGAATATCGCAAACAACGATACAAATTATGCTCTTACATCTGCGCGTATTAACAGAGGTGCAGGTGCTCCTGGACAAGGTGGTAAGTTTGATATGACTAATTCTGAGTTTGTTGAAGATCAACGAAACCGCGAAAAGGGAGGTCGTCCTAATCTTGGTATTTCTGAAGAAGCAAAAGAAAATATGCTTCAGATGGAAAAAGATGCTCAGAAGCATATAAATAACGATGCAGATAAGGCTATCCTTGCAAATATCACAGGACAAGGAACTGGAAATACTAAAGAAATTTGGAGAAAATCAGCATCTAATGCTGCAAATCAATCAAAGGATTATGTTGTAGGAAATGTCATCCTATTTATAATCAAGCCATTATATTATGAAATCTCAGACATTTTTAATAACGGGCTTAAAGAGGGTGTAAATGCAGAGTCTACGTCACAAGCCTTTAAGATTCGCTTTGGTAGAGTTAAAAAGTATGTACTTGACAATGCTATGTCATTCCTTAGTGATAACGTATGGGAATTTGTAAAAGGCTTTATATCTTCTTTAATTGAAGGTGTTATTAGTCTCTTTGTCGGTATTTTCAAGCAGATTCTTAAAGTCGTTAAAGAGGGTATAAAAGTTTTTGTACAAGCTGGCAAGGTCTTGTTCGGTAAGCAAGCAAGTCAAATGACTGCAGCGCAAAAGGGTGATGCTATTATAAAAATTCTAGGTGGAAGTGTTATTGCCATATGTGGTATTGGAATTGAAGCACTTTTGAATAAAATTGGTGTTACTGAGCCTTGGTCTGTAATCTTGTCAACAATGTTATCTGGTATTGCATCAACAATGTTTATGTTGTTATTGGACAAGATAGACTTATTTAGCGTCAAGGCAGAAAAACGTCGAATGCGAATTGAAGAAATATTTGATGAGCGCATAAATGATATTAAGGAGGCAGAGAAAACATTTGATACAGTCACTATTGAAACTATGCGAGCACATAAAGTTCAATTCACTTCAATTAGAAATGGAATACAAAATGCTATAGATAATAATAACATTGTTGATATAAATACCAAACTCTTTGAACTTGCTTCATTTATGAGTGTAGATCTCGGCTATAATAGTCAGGAGGAATTTGTAGAAAAATTCGACGATATGGAAATTGCACTATAAATTTATATAGCCCAACAATTCCGTCCTCTACTTTTGTACCAAAACTATATATAGTTTTGGTACAAAAGTAGAGGACGGAATTGTTGGGCTATATAAATTTATAGTGCAATTTCCATATCG
>JAFYWV010000009.1 GCA_017546505.1 Bacteroidaceae bacterium | reverse complement strand
TCCTGTGCAAAGCCACATACGGTGGCAAATGCCATAGTTATGGCGAATAAAAGTTTTGTCGGTTTCATATTGCTTGGTTTTATCACATTTATACCTATAAGACGAATGAGTTGCCTATTAGTTACAATGAGCACTGACTTATTTTCTTTTCTTCGGTTCAATATTTAAACGATAAATAATGTGCAGCATAGCATAGCGTGGTACGGTGTTGTACCAAGTCTCGGTGCGGCCTTGGGCATTGAGGGTACGACGTACAGTAGATAGTTGCCCCAAAATGTCAAAGCCATCGAGTGTGAATATAAGATTACCGTGCAGGAGTGAGGCATTCGTAAGTCGGGCATTCCAAACCAAATCATTGCTGTTCATTGTGCGGTCTTCATAACCACGTCGGCTGTACATAGTAAGGTCGGTACTCAACGAGAAATTCCACGGCAGGTTGAGCTGTGCGTTTACTCCATAATTGAAATCGGCCACATTTATTGTGGTAAAGTCTGTTCGCGGACTTGTTGCATTGGTATAACGCACATCAGCGCGCAGTCCAATGCTATAGTTCTTCCATTTGTAATTAAGAGCAAGATTCTCACTCAACACAAGGTTACGAACCTCGCTGCGTGTGCTTTCTACGGCATCTGCCAGTGACAAATAATCAACACTGTTTGCAAACGAAGCATCGGTTTTGGTTGTCAGGAAAAAGCGTTGCTCCTTATCAAGTGCTTGTGTAAAGTGGAACGCTGCACCTGCATCCCAGTTACCGTCGATATTCTCGGGGCGATAGGTGCGGATACCGGTCTGTGGATCATACACCATAGCCTCGGCAACAGCATTCTCAATAAAATTGTATCGTGCGGTCAAACGTATATCACGTGAGTTTTCTCTTTTCCACCACGAACGGTCGAGATTCACACTGTGTCGGAGTGTCCGTTTCAGGTTGGGATTGCCGTAACGTACAACAAGCGGATTGTTGTCATCTACAATATCAAGCATACGCACAAGCGACGGTTCGCTGTAGCTCATATGATAAGATAGTCCGAAATCATCGAATCCCAAACGCACGTATGGCTCAAGAACAATTGTACTGCGCATTGTTATCGTATCCACCTCCCCTCGCGTATAATCCAATTTGTCTGTTTGCACGCGAAGTACCGGCTGCAATGAAATATTCATCTGCTTGCCCAAAAGTCTGAAATGCTTAATCACCTTTATATCTACTTTATGAATGTCGCTGGTGGCAATAGAACGGTAGCTGTTCTGATAGTCAAGACTCTGTTGCAGGGAGTCGGTAGTCGAAGGCAAGGCACCAAGTGGATATGTATCGCCACTCCACTCCGAAAAACGGTCGAGGCGATATTGCTTGTAAATTCCCGAAGAGTAATGCTTGCTATAGCTGTACAAAGCTATTACACGCAACGGGTTCTGTTTGGCATTGGAATAATTATACATTGCCGATGCTTCATACTTGTAGTTCAGTGAGGATGATGGATTGTAGCGATTCTGGAACATATCACTACCTGCTGTGTTCTTGCCGTGGCGCAGGTCGATGTGCGAGTAATTCTCACCGTTGGCTTTGTCAAAGCTACCACTAAGATTTATATCCACAAAATCCGGTGTGTGGGGTATATCTATCACTGCGTTTGCATTGAGAGTAGCCGAAATGCTCTTGTTCCAACCCTCTCCTGTATTGGCGACACGGTTTATCAATGACTCCTCCAATTGCTTGCTGCCAATGCCCGCAAAAAGGGTATCAATAGTTGCACCACGATAGCTATCGACAGTATTAGTCGAGAACGAGGCTGCTAACTGTTCTATGCGGTTACTGCCATCACTATATTGCACCGACGGACTGACGGTAGCATACCAAGTGCTCTTTCTCAGCTTGAAGTTATTATTACTGATAACCTTGAGGCGGTCGGTGCGGTTACTGTTCCTGTTACGCATATAAACATTGTCTGCTCCAAGGAAGTAACTGCCTGCCCCAATTGACAAATTGTCTATATCCTCGTGTATCAGTTTAACATTGCTTGTCAGTTTCCACTCCTCATCAAGGTCCTTTAACAACAGTTCGGCACCGCCGTACTGCATATTCGTCAACCCCGATGCCTGCCACTCGGGATTCCAGTTTCCCGAACTTCCGGGGGAACGGGTATCATTTGTGTTATTGAAATTGCCGAACAGTGCCAAGCGTGACACATCGGAAAAACGCAATCCGAACACACGTCCCAAATAGCGGTTATCCGTGCCGTATGCAGCCTCGGCATTGGCAACCCAACCGGTTGCATATTCGCGTTTGAGCCGTACATCCATAACTGTAGGATACTCTTTCAATGAATCTACGCCTGTTATATAAGCGTGGTCGGGTGTGCGTTCATATACCTTTACCTTATTTACCATATAAGCAGGAAGGTTCTGAAGTGCCACACTCGGGTCGCCTTTGAAAAAATCCTCGCCATTCACAAGCAGACTGCTGACAAAACGCCCGTTTACTGTGATGCGGTCACCGTCGAGCATAACACCCGGCAACTGGCGTATCAGACCATCGAGCATACTGCCCTGTGCCAACTGGAATTCGGAAGCATTGTATGTGATAGTATCCTTACCCATTACCATTCGTACCTTGGTCGCCGAAACAGTAACCTCGTCCAACTGAAAATTGTCGCGAAAAAGCAGTATGCTACCAAAGTTGAAAATCCACTTACGGCTGCCAATAAGTTTGAATTCAGAATATTCTGTTGCGTATTCGGGGTGTGACACTTTCAGCAATACACGCTCGTCCCTTATCCTTTCTTTAATCATTACCCAACCATTCATAGGCACACCATCAATGTTCGGCAGATTGTTTTCGGGTCTTGTGACACTTTTTGCTATAAGAGTACTGTCCATACGCAGGACCTCGATGGTCGCGCCCTCAATACGGCGGTGGGTGGCTATGTCTTTTATGTCGCCACAAACAAGCGTTTTATCAGTGTTTTGCGCACACACTATCTCAACAGATGA
>JAFYWV010000066.1 GCA_017546505.1 Bacteroidaceae bacterium | reverse complement strand
TAAACGCATCATGTCTCGCTCGTGTGGGCTAGGTGACTCTACCTATCTTTTTAACAAATTAAGGCAATCCTTTTTCCTCCGGCACCCTTTTCTGAGACTAAAGTTAATCCCCATTCATCAGCAAATCTGAAAAAGAGCCATTCGGTCTGGAATAGGACCGTTTATCCTTGACTCCAAAAGAAATTAGTGTAGCATGGTTGTGTATGGCTGTTCCTAGGCACTCAGATTTGTATCGGCTGGTTCTTGAGGCGTTGCGCGATGGCGCAGTACACCATTGGAGAGATTGTGTCCCTTACATTGTTGAGAAGCTGAAGCTGACACCTGAGGATTGCCAGAAAATGCTGCCTAGCGGGCGTAGGCCTATGCTTTTTGACCGCGTGCAGTGGTCGATTACCTATGTGCGGCAGGCGGGTATGGTGGTGTATCCTAAACGTGGATATTGCCAGCTGACGGAAGAGGGCCTGCGTGTCGTGAATGATGCCTCTATCGTATTGGACGATGCATATATGATGCGCTACGATGGATTTGTGCGATTCAAGAAAGGGAATAAGCCCCAGGGCTCGCACTCTGCGGTGGTGCCGGCACCTGAGCAAGCCGGGACGGATGAGACGCCTGTGGAACGGATGAACTCCGCATACGAGGAGTTACGTCGGGTGTTGGAGTCTGAAATACTAGAGGAAATTATGCGTAAGAAGGATGCCGGTGATTTTGTCTTCTTTGAGCGATTAGTCGTAGATTTAGTGATGGCAATGGGGTATGGCAGCAATATGGAAGGGGCTGGCGTGGTGACAAAGCCTACCGGTGATGGAGGTATCGATGGTATTGTATCTGAAGATAAACTAGGGTTTAACAAGATATATATACAGGCAAAGTGTTGGGCTCTGGACAGTACGGTCGGGTCGCCGGATGTTCACCAGTTTCTCGGAGCGCTAACGGCTAATTGTGCGAGCAAGGGCTTGTTTATTACTACCGGGCGGTTTTCTGCTCCTGCTTTAAAACTTGCTGATTTACCGCATGATAAGAAACTGGTTCTGGTGGATGGTTCTATGCTGGCTAAACTCATGATTGAGCATAGTGTAGGCGTTTCTCCGGTGAACCATTATGTGGTGAAGCGCATCGATTCGGATTATTTTAATCCCAATTGAACACGGTGGCGGGTGGTAACAAGCGTTTGCGCAGCTTGCCCTAAAACGGCTGACCACCAATGCTGACTGTCTGGGTGTTTCGTATAGTGCCTGTAGATATATTGACTACGCCGTCATATCAGCCCAAGATATTCACAGCAACTCATTAGAGCGTGGCTGAAGGATTCAAGGGTAAAATAGGAAACGATATTCACCGCTAGGAGGTGAACGTCATGAGGGTAGAATCTTCAATACTTGAAGCAGGTGATGGCGGAATTGTTTGAGGTCAGCAAAGTAGTTAGGATATGCTTTTTCCAGCTGTTGAATAGAATTCATTTTTACCAGCACGACTTGGCGCTTCAGGTTGTCCCGGGATGCTTCTTCGGCCCGGATATAGGCAGAATATGCTTCTTCGTATTCGCTGGCTGTGTAATGGCGCACGGTGGCTTCTTTTTCTTCTGCGTCGAAGATGAGCAGGGCATGCCCTTTGGTGCGTTTGGCATCGGATTTGAGAATATGGGTCAGGGTGAAGCTTTGCATGACTTCGAGAACCTGTAATTCCTCCATTTTCTGTTTCAGAGCGAGGCATAATTCCTGCTGGCTCATGCCTGTATGAGCTAGTGCTACCGGCTGTTTTTCCTTGTGCGCAAAGGCACTGGAAACCATGGTAAAGAAATCGAGCCATTCCTGACTACCCCGGCTGGATTTGAAGTTTTCGCCCATGAAAGCCTCAAAGATTTCTACGGCAGTGGCCCAGATGTGCTGAAGTCGGGTGCGTAACTGCATTTCGATGCGCAGCCCTTCGTAATCCTGTTTTTCGGGGTGTGTGGTGTGGTAGCTGAACACCAGATGTATTCCGCGATAACCTGAATTCTTGGGGGTGCTGATGTAGTCATCCACCCGCACGAGCTTGTGTGAGAGTCTGTTGCTGCTGTCTGTGTATTGCTTTTTCAGCAAATCAAGATCCTTGATGGTCGGTAGAATGGCACGGATTCCGCCAATGTCGTGCATGCGTTTGAGCTGCATGTCCGCAAAGCGGTGCAGTTTGTCCAGAATGGCGGGCTTGCGTTTAATTCGCTGTGCTACGATAAAATCGTTGATTCCAAGCTGGGCGATTCTTTTTCTGAGGGTCGCTTGAAAAGTATTCAGCGGCATGGCATGCAGGACTCGAAAATTATCTAACACACCCAAAGCCCACTTCCTATCCTCGGAGGTGAGTTCATCAACATTGCGTAGCATATCACCAGCTTTGATAATCTGCTTGCCGCTGTATTGTCTTCTTTCGAAAGGTGACATAATACCTTGTTCCGGGAATAACATAGCACAGTTTGGTATTAGTGTCAATCTATTCAATCGCAGAGTCCTCGAATATTTCAAGATTGATGACTAATCCTCGTTTCCTGCGCTTCAGCCTGCTTTAACAGGCCGAAGCGCAGGAGAAGACCATCCGCGTGCTGTCCGAGATGTCTGTCCGATTGCAGACTATCGAGCACCGGATGGTGGTGCTCCACATGCAGCCGCCCCCGGCTCCGAAGAAAGTAGAGTGAGCGCGGAGGAGGCTCCTACAAGGCAACAAAAAGACACTCCGTCTCCGCCAAGGCTTCGCCGAGACAAGCTGCAAGCCTTGGAAGGAGGCCGGGCAGAATGGTGTCATGCACCCATTCCCTTTATAATGAGAGGAGTCCGTTTTTCCTGTTCAGCCATAAGATGACGCACGCAACAAATACCTGTAACGCCCAACAGCCGCCCTGGATGAGGCCAATGAGGCATTTGAAATGGGACTCGTGGTATGTGATGACGTAGGCATCCTGCGGATTGTCCGCTTTGTAATAGATGCAAACGGGTTTTGTAGTGTCCAATTCACTGTGCTGTTTGTACAGCAGATGATAAGGGCGATTTTGCAGGTCCCGGTAGCAGATGGTGACATAGGTCTGGCTGTCATGTGCCGGACTGACCATGCCCTCCGCTCTGATGCCGTTACCAACGTATTCCTGAAGCTGCGCTAGGTTCTCGGAGTATCGGGAAATGCTCAGAGAAGAACATAATAAGCCCGCAATCAGCAGTCCCCATCCCATGTGAAGCTTTCGGTTCGGTTTTTGCCGGTACCAGCTGCCGAATCCGTACTTATTTTTTATCAAAGCCCGGATGGCTGCAATAGTCAGACTCACTGAAACAATGACCAGTACAGATGTGACCAGCAAGTCTATGTAGTTGAAGAAATGTGGATAGTTCATGCCCTTGTTCATGCGGAGAGTATACTCCGATACCGACATATTACAAGAAAATACACAGTGAGCTATGAATTGAAATTTGGCTGTCTGGATTCTGATGGTAAGGAAAGCATCCGGTTTATCTACGATTTGGTTGAGACTCCGAAAATGTTCTCGAAGGGGGCTTTCTTCATTTTATCCACCTCCGCGAATGCTGTATTTCATTTTCCATGACCTCTTACAAGCGATGTGACAGGCTTCTGAATTGGGAGGCGTATTTCATAAAAGCTTCTATCCAATATATTATAATGTGATTCCATATTTGCTTGGGCTGAACGTAGGAAAAACAAAAAAACGAATTCCTGGCTCAATTTTTCCAAGCTGATGGCTCGTTAATTCCACTTAATCCCAGAAACCGAATCAGAAAGCAATCTGGTTCGGTTTTTGCTTTGCATTGATTTTCAATAGCTACGCAAGCGTAGACATTGCTCGCTCGCAAGCCCCGCCACCGCCCCGCCGGGCGAAAAACGGCTCCAAAAGGTCAAAAAGCCTAAGCACGCCTAAGCCTCATTTTCTAAGCTCAAATGCTTTTCAGGGTCACTAAAGATGTCTCGAATCTACAATCTGTTGATTCTG
>JAFYWV010000065.1 GCA_017546505.1 Bacteroidaceae bacterium | reverse complement strand
GTCTCATAGGCAAGTAGAACCTTTCTTCAATGTCTTTCTTGTAGACTATCAGCTCTTTGTTGAGCGGTGTCTCGGAACGCATTACTGGAAGCGGAGCATCATCTATTGCATAGCCGTAGAATGTAGCATAAACATCTCCCTCCTCGGCAAAGAAATCCAGCGGCATCCAACAACCATTGTTGTAATCCTCACAAGCAAACAGCTGATAGAATTCAGGAGCGTCGGTATAAAGGTCGTACGAGAAATGCCCATCCTTTACCAAGATGGTATCTACGGGCACTACCCTTGGGTCACCGTCACCAATAATGAGCAGTATCCGAGTGAAAGAACTCTCCTTTACCTCGCCCTCAATGTGGCAATGGAGTTTTTTGTTATAGTCTATGCACTCCTGTGCAAAGCCACTAATGGTGGCAAGTGCAGCAATTAGGGTTAAAAACAATCTTGGCTTCATTATACTCATAAGATTATTCATTTTTCAACAATTCGTTATCTATAAAATATTCATTCAGATAGATTCTTCCGTTTTTCTCGTACATAGTGCCATCTTTCAACAATATTTCCATGTGAGGAATACCTGTAAATTGGAACTGATAACCTAAAATCTTCCACATATCGGCACTTACACGCAGGCTCTCGCCTTTGATATTATTGTTGGTAAAAAACTCCGTTACCGCATCTTCGGGGTTGTCATCTTCGTTACATACATAGACAAAGCGTACCTTGCCTGCATATTTCTCAACCAAATCGCGATGCGTTAGCATTGCTGAACGGCAGGGAGCGCATCCAAGCCCCCAAAAGTCTATTATTATCTGCTCGTCGGGGTATTTTTCATTCAGAGCCTGTAACCATTTTGCAGCCTCGGGATTCATCTGATTTGCAATGGCACCACCCTCTTTTTCTGCTACCAACTTACGGAATTTCATCAAAGCATTTGTTGCAATAAGAGGATTTGTCAGTAGAGGCATCTTGCCTATAAGCTCTTCCATCCTCTCTTCAACATCCTCATCATTGCCATTTTCAGCCATAGCTCTTTGCAACAACATACAGTTACCAATGCCAAGCCTTTCTTCTATTTTATTTAAAGCAGAACGATATATATAACCTTTTGATGGTATTGAATCGTAACCGACAGCAGAGGCTGCATCTATAATTTTCTCATTATACTTGGCGGTATAGTGCGGACCATAGCTCAGTTGCATAAGAACACCACTCAGTTCTCTGTCCGTTTCGTAGCCTTCAAACTCAGGACGTGCCCGGAATGTACTATTCGTATAATCGTTAACGAAATGAACATAATAAACATAATATACATCAAAAGCAAAGCGGTTAAACACAACCCAATTCTGTCTGTGGCAGAAAAGATAATTATTATCGAGGATATATTTTCGGAGAAGTTCGTCTTTGAGGAAAGAGTAATATCGTGGCAATGATATTGATGCTTCGCAATACGATGAGATGTCCATAATATCTATAAACAGATTGTTTACAACATTTGTGACTATGATATCCTTTGCTATAGGTGATAGTGGATATTTGGCAAGAATGTCGGGAGCCTGCTCACAGATGCTTGCGAAATATGGTGTTGCTTTCTCGGCAAAAGCATAGGCTGTACTATCCGTAGCACTATGTTTTCTATAATTATCGGCATCGAGTTCTGCCAGCCCAACCTCTCGTTCAAATTCCTGTTCCAACAACCCCGACCAGCGTGTCAATTGTGCAGACAGGCTATTGCCCAACACTGTTGGAGCATATCCCGTGTATATGCTACGCTCACCCTCTACAACATCACAACACATAACAACGGTGTCACCCGGCACAACAAAAACGGTCGAGTTTATCGGCTCCTGGAACCAAATATATTGCGGATGAGGAATGTACAATTCTGCTTGAAAAGTTCCGTCACGATTAATTGTAACCAATTCGGGTGTTCCTGTATCTTTTCCAAAATTATTATATACCAGAACTTTAATCAGTTTTTCCTCTTTGGTATCTACCATCTTGTTCACGATAGCACCCTTCACAACCACTTTGCCTGGAGTAAAGAAGAACGGTGTTGCACGCTCAGGGTTAAATGCATACTCTACCGGTTCCACAGCCTGCTGTTTGCGTGTAAGCAGAATGCCCTTGCCTTTTCTTTCGCTCTTCAAAAGCAGAATTCCATCTTTCTTATACACGGCAAAGAGTTGTCGTGTTTTACCGGTAGCCTTGATGTTTATTGTAATGTCATTGCCTCGCTTTTCGATATTGCATTTCCATATTTCACCATCGTAAAGCATTTTATCCCCGACAAAGGCAACAACCACATTACCGGGATTGCCGACCTCTTCCCAACTGCCATTAAGTAAATTTGCATCAGGCTGCAGGGAGATGCCACATATCTCGAAAGGTTTACTTTCAACACCTTCGTAAAAATCGATACTTGTATCTTCTTCGCTTATAGGCTCAAAATAGAGTTTGAAATCCAAGCGGTTGCTTATGGGCATGAATGTCTCCTTGTCCATTTCAATACCATCGGCACGCAGAAATTTATAAATCTTGCCTGTATTGTTGCCCTTGAGATAACAGCTGCTGCATATCCTTACCCAATAGTTATGCATGTACCAAAAAGAGGCAGAAACAACAGTTTCGCTCTTATTTACCTCAATTCGGGTAAATTCAATAGACGAAGTGTTTGTACTTTCATAATTGGGATTTTCCACAATGCGTGGTTTCTGTGCAAAGCCACATACGGTGGCAATGGCAACGATTAAGGTTAAAATAAGTTTTTTCATATCGATTATTCAAACTTCTTATCATTTCAACAACTCCTCGATTTCCTTTTCAAGGGCGTTGACATCATGCGATGCGTCGTGTACAAATCCATCCCTTCCAATGAGCACAAGGGCCGGCGTGCCTGTAAAATTGAACACCCCTTTTAAGGCAGTCCAATCGCGTTCATCGACAAACAGAGCCTCACCATTTATACCTTTCTCTTTCAACCATTGTGTTGAGTGCTCTAAATCATCATATTCGGTAGAGGCAATATAGATGAACTTCACCGGTTTTCCTTTCATCCGCTCTACAAGTTCACGTTGTTCAAGCATACCTGCACGGCAAGGGCCACAGCCGTATGACCAAAAATCAAGGAACATTACATTGCCCTTGTATGGCGAAAGCACACGGTCTGCCACCTCATTGGCAAAAGCATTCAACATAGGAACAACAGTATTTTCGTTGGCAACAACGTGCTTGCGATAGAGTTCAAGGAAATGATGTGCCACAACGGGGTCTGTTATAAACGGCATGGCAGCCTTTGCCTTTTCGGTAATGTACTTGTCGCCGTCAACACCCTCGAAATGTTGCCCATATACATACAAGGTCAACGCCATCTGCGACAGGAACGAGGATGAAGATATGCCATACAGGTCATCTATTTTTTCGAACCCTTGAAGGATTTTATCTTCCTGTGTATACAGTGTATCGCCACTCAACGGCAATGCTTTTTCGAGGAAACCATCACGGTACTCACGTGGCAATATATGCCACAAAGCATAATCGGCAACATCTTGTTCTGTACCGGCAGGGGCATAGGCCGTAGCTCCATGGTACAATGGTGCATAAATGGTATTTCTCAAAGAGTTGAAAAGTGCCCAGAATGTACTTGAGTTAAACAGAATACATGGATTGTCGAACAGTTCCTTTTCGTATTTCTTAAAGAACTTCTTTAACTTGCGTAGGTCAAGCGGCTTGCCCGACGAGAAACGCCACGTTTCCAAAAGTTCGACAATATTGGACAAACCTTTAAAAAGTATGTTGCTCTTTACCATTTCGCACGCGAGTGGCGACAAGGAATCGGGAATTACAATTCTGCCACGGCGTATATCCTTTATCGCCTGTTCCATGATGTCAATATTACGCTCTATAGCCCATTGTATTGTATCGCGATTTCCGTCTTTGGAATAGATATATGGCTGTGACAAATCGCCATAGGGGCTATCTGCGTAACGCTTATAAATCTCGTTCAGCGACTCCGTGAAGATATCCGCCAAATGATTATTCCTGCTATTCAATACATAGTCATTAGGAGTGAATACCGCTTCCAATGTATCACCGACGGATAGAAGTGGAATTATAGTATGTGGCGATGCATCAATAAAACATATTTGCGAGTGTGGCAGTTTGACAGTACCGCAAAATGTGCCGTCTGCATTCACCTTGACGAGTTGGTTTTGGTTTTGCAAAGAAAAGTAATCCATTACGTTTGCCACTACATACTGTGGCATTTCGCTTTGTGAATAGTTCTCGAAACGGCCTTTAAAAACAACATCACCACCACGGAACATATAATCATTGAACTGTCCGTGGTCAATGGCCTGTGCAAAGCCACATACGGTGGCAAATGCAACGATTAAGGTTAATACAAGTTTCTTCATATCGTTTATTCAAATTTTACTCCTATGATAAAATAATGCGGAGAATCTTTCAATAGCTCACTTGTCATATCGGGCGAGAGTTCACTATCGCCACAGAAACGATAACACTCACAATCGGCGTCCCACCAAGAAGAGCCATATATCAAAAGCGGAATAAACTTTCCTTTTTCAAATATCTCCAATTTAAACGGACGCAGATAATAGTTGGGTCTGTGGTGAGATTTATCTACACGGTTGTCGCGTAAAATCATCCACGACGAAAAGCTACCGACACTTTCTGTTCCCGTCAGTTCGAAACTCACCTGTTGGATAGAGTCATTAAAGAGAGGAGTGAATGATATATTGAGTTTGGTCGCCAGGCGGTAAATATCATTCTCTTCGTCGTAGGCACTCCCTTTCTCTTTTATTCTGCGCTGTGCATCCTCGTCAAATTCACTTATTTTGAGCAAGGTAGATATAAGAGCCTCGTTAGCATATTTGCTTTCGACCTCTTCACCTTTTACATACTCGAGCACGGTTAAAGTTGCCAAGGAAGCAACATCTTTTAGCGAGGATATATCGTAGCTAAACACATTATATCCTGCTTCGTTAAACAAAGGGAGATAATCTTCAAAGGTTGCATCCTTTTTCACAATCTCCTGTGCAAAGCCACATACTGTGGCAAATGCGAAAATGAGGGTTAAAAATAGTTTTTTCATATTATTCGGTTTATTTTGAATCGGTTTCAAATTTTGCAATTATAACAATATCGGCTAACAGTTTCACCCCCCTGTTAATAAATGTTAATATGGCATATAAAGCGAATGTTTATACCTATAAGACGGGTGAGTTGCCTATTTGTTACAACCTTACAGCACAAAATTATGCTATACAATCCATAGGGCTCTGCCATACAATACTTTTAACAAGTATCAGCTCTATTTCCATTGCAAAACTACGTAGACAAAAGTTTTCCACGAAAAAAGCGAGCTACAAATTTCACTTTGTAACTCGCTGATTATCTGTATAATAAATAAAAATTAGTTTTCTTGTTAGAAAGTCTCTCTTGAAAAAGTTTACTCCGGCCTGTTTTTGAGCAGATTTTGCAGGAATTTTGAGAGGTTGGTATCACTCTCTACCAGTCCAAGTTTTTGGCGTACCTCGCTACTGTCTTTGTAGTGGCGACTGAGATTGGTATATGACTTTATCTCCTTACCTTTCATACCTATGGCATACAGGCAACAGAAATCTATTTCGTAATCCTCGACTCCCTTCTCTTTAAGGTATGCAAAGAAGTGTGGGTAATTCTCTTCCAGGGTCAATCGTGTAGATTTGATAAAATCGTTTCTGTCTGCAATGAGTCGTTCCAGCTCGTCATTAGCTCTCTTTACATCCGTTCCCTTTTCCGAGAGGTGCGATACGATAATTGTGTTCAGGACTTCAAGTCTCTTTTTGATAATCTCCATCGTCTCTTCCTTGATGCTGCTGTCGGCAATCATTTCGTCCAAAGCATTACGTTCTGCAAGCACCTCGTTATACATCTGCTCATAGTGTGCCTTCTCCCTCTCCAACAGAGCATTCTTCCTACGACTATCCTTTAGTCTTTTACGAATAAGGTTCAGAATGTAAAGTAAGACCATAAGAACTATGATACATACGAGTACAATGATTGTGAGCCTGTCCTTTGCCCCGGTTTCTTTTGCTTTCTGCATTTCCAAGGAGTGCTTCTCTTCCATAAACTTGGTATCGGACTGATAGATGTCATATAATTTTTTGTCACGAATAACCAAATAGGTATCATAGGCCTCAAAGGCAAGTTCGTATTCTCCTTTTTTGCGATATATATCCGCAAGCAGTGCATGATGCCTTGTCTGTGATGTGTAGGTTTCTAAAACAGTATCCTTTTTTATGGCATTGAGAGCTTTCTCATACTCTCCAAGCTCAAAATAGGCAAGAGCTATTGAACTGTAGTCTAATTTATTCTCCGGAATCAATGTGAGGTACTCGTCCAATACCTGGTGTATTCTTTCAGGTGTAGAACGGCTTGCTACATGTGTGATATAAGCATTATAGAAGTCCGCCATAATTGAAGGGCTGACCATATGCAAGTCCGTCTTCAATATCGCGATATATTTTTCAACCTGTGCGTAATCTTTTTTTTGAGTATAGGCATTCAAGACTTTGGCAAGGCAATTGTAATAGCTGTTCTGTCGCCCCACTGCTTTGTACAGTTCTGCGGCCTTAAGTAGGACATCAATCTCTTTATCCCACTCAAACAACAAATCCTGTATTCTGCCCTGTGAAAAATACAGGTTCGCTTTGGTCAGCAAGTCTTCCGAATCGGCACCTTGCTCTATGCCCTCACAAAAACAGGTCATTGCCTGAGCCACATTACCTTGATTTTCGTATATCCTGCCCTGATAATAGCAGGTACGCAGTCTATCGGTTGCAGAACCATTATCCTTATAATAATCTATGGCCGGCTGCAACACCTCAAAGTCGGTCTTGTCAATGACATTCTTATCAAATGCCATAGACAACAGCAAAGCGTGCTTTGCCTTCTCCTCTTTACTCGACAGTTCTTCGGCATCAATCCTCTCAAGGACAGCCAATGCACTATCAGGCCTTTGTACAATAAAGGTTTCTACCTGCATCAGTGTTTCCCAATGCTTCGAGTGTCTGTTACAAGCCACCAGACAGAGTACAAGAATGATGATTGATATGTAGTGTCTCATAAAATCCGCTTACAAATGCTTTATAACTGCAAATGTAAGCGAAATATCTCAAAAATCAATACACCTTTGGGATTTGTACAATGCCCTTGCGTGGCGATTGAGGGAAAGCCTCGCCCAAATAAACGGCATAGAGCTATTAACAATCAAAGACACCGCTTTGCAACTTGTATTTACCAAGAAGAAAGGAAAGGAGCAAGCCGGTTAACACGAACGTACCATTACCGTCAACGTGACCTTTTGAAAAACATATAGCCCACCACAACTACAAATGTCAACAGCTCCGACAGCGGTAGTGCAAGCCACATTCCCTTTACACCAATTACCTCGGGCAGTAACAAAAATGCCGGGAACAGGAACACAATACCGCGCAACAGAGCGAACACGGTTGCAGCGGCAACTTTTTTAATGCTCTGCATATAGCCAATAGCAACAAGGTTCAGGATAAAGAATAGGAAGCCCGTTGCAAAATATGGGAAACCCTCGATTGCAATCTGTGCAGCGGGGTCACTGCCGGCAATGAACAGATGCACCAAATACTGCGGAAAAAGCGTGAATGCAACAATTGAGACAAGTGAGCTGAGCACTGCTGCACGTAGTGAGATTGCGAGTGTGCGGTGTACCCTATCCCAGCGCCCTGCTCCATAGTTATAACTGACAATCGGTTGTGCCGACTGCGCTATCGAATTGCCGAACATAAACACAAATGGTGTATAATAGCAAGCAACACCGTATGCACCCACACCCGCATCGCCAAGATATTTCATAAAAACGAAGTTTCCGGCAAACAACACGAATGCCATTGTCACCTCGCCCAAAAGAGCCGAGAAACCTATTTTGCACTGATAAGCAATATTTCTCAACGATAACGCCAGGCTGACAGGTGACATCTTCACTCCACTCATTTTCAACACACGGGCATATTTTGCCAAATAGACAAAAGCCATAACACCACCAATCACCGTGCTTATAGACGAAGCTATGGCAGCACCCTTCACACCCATCCCAAACGGGAAGATGAAAAGCCAGTCGAAGAACAGATTTGCCAATGCCGGCACAACATTGCACCACATTGCATATTTTGGCGCACCATCAAGACGAATGGCAAAAAGCCCCACTACAGACCACATCTGCATAATGCCCGAGGGGATAAGATACACCATATAATCCCTCACCAGAGGCATAAGCGTGGGCGAAGCACCCAGCATATACGAGATTTGCTCCGGTGCAAGAAAAATGAATATCATTGCACCTATCACCACAAATGTAGAGAACCACACAGCCTGTGTCACGTTAATACGTGCAGCCTTCACATTATCCTGGGAGAGATGAATGGATGCAACAACCGAAGCACCCATACCCACCATTAGTGCAAAGCCTGTGAGCACAAGGAATATCGGATAGCATATATTTATGGCAGCAATGCCGTTACTGCCGACACCCCACCCCACAAAAATGCCATCAACAATAGTGAGCAAAGACCAACTGACCATTCCCAACAAAGTGGGTATGAACATCTTTGAAAAAAGTCTCGATATATTCGCTGTGCCAAAATCTATATCATCCCTACCTGCCATAATTCTCGTATTTTACTCTGTTACAAAGTTACTGTTTCTTGTCAATTGATATGCATCGCGCGCATCACCATTTGCCAAATAGATTACGCCACAATATGAGAAGCCATATTTGCGCAGTATATGATGCATTATCACATTGTCGCGATGGGTGTCAATGCGCACGGTATCCGTACGTTCAAATGCCCAATCAAGCAACAGCCGTGCATACCCTTTACCCGGTGCAGCGACAGCAATGCGGTGAATGACGTAATAGGGATTGTCATTGAGCCACGAACCATTCTCAATATATGAATATGTAGAATCGGGGCCGGGAATAAAAGCCATTGTCGCCTCAATCTCCCCTGTCACTTCATTTGTTGCAACATAGCACACGCCACATTCAATATCACAGCGCACAACCTCGGGCGACGGATACCCCACGCCCCATTGGTGCAGATTTCCATTTGCACGCATAATCCCCTTTGCACTTTCGAAAATGTGCATCAAAGCAGGAATATCATCCTCTATTGCTTTGCGTATCAGCATCACTATAATATTTTATATCCTCGGGATTGCTGTCACTTCTCCAAAAGCCCTTCTGGAATCTGTTTTGTCGTTGTCAACAAGCCTTGTTCTTTCAGTTCGTTCAAGCGTTTGGTTATATTTCCCTTACCGGTTGTCAACTGTTTGAACGCCTCGCGATAGGCCTCGCCGGCCTTTTCGAGCGCAACCTCTATTTTTCCAAAGTTTTCGGCAAAATTCACAAATTTGTCATATATGGCGTTTGCCGTGTCAACAATCTTCTGCACATCGCGCTGTTGGCGTTCACGCGTCCACAGCGAGTTCACGACAAAAAGCGTCGAAATGAGGTTTGAAGGCGAAATGAGCACTATTCCTTTTTTGTAGGCATAGTTCCACAATTTACAATCGGCATCCATTGCCATAAAATATGACGGCTCATTCGGAACAAAGAGCATCACATAATCGAGTGAGTTTATGTTGTATTTGTCATAGCGCTTGCCGGCAAGCTCGTCAATATGACGACGCACACTTGCAACGTGCTCTTTTATACAGAGAGCACGTGTAGCATCATCCTCGGCAGCAAGATAACCCATATAAGCCTTCAGGGAGACCTTGGAATCAATTATTATATCACGTTTCCCGGGAAAATGAACAATCACATCAGGCTTCATCAACCGCTCACTCTCCTCGTTGTGCAGCACACTCCCATTCTCATCGCGCAGCATAGCCTGCAACTCCCACTGTTCCCCTTTTATCAAGCCCGAGTTCTCAAGTATCTGCTCCAGTATCGTCTCGCCCCAATCACCTTGAAACTTGTTGTTATTGGTTCCCACAATGGCATTTGTGAGATTTACAGCCTCGCGGCCTATGCGTTGGTTAGCCTCGATAAGGCTCTTGATGTTCTCCTGCAACGAGAAACGCTGCCTGCTCTCCTCGCCGTAGTAACTGTCGACCTTTTCACGGAACATCTTCAGGTCGTTGTTGAAAGGAGAAAGTATCACAGCGAGCCTCTCCTGTGTCTGTTTGTTGAACTGTTCACTGTTTTTTTCCAGGGCATCCGACGCCATAGCCCTGAACTCCACCCGCATCTGTTCAAGCGCCGCCTTATACTGCTCTTTCTGAGTCTCGGCATACAAGTTCAACGATTTATTCTCACTCTCAAGCGATGCTATACGCACAAACTGCTCTTCACGCGCAGAGCGCATAGCGCTAATCTCTCCATTGGCGTTGGTGAGATTATCGCCAAGTTTCGTATTCAAAGCGTCGAGCATTGCATTCTCCTTCTCGAGCGCAGTGTATTTTCCATACAGCCGGCTGTAACACAGTGCCAAAACAACCAAAACAGCTACAAGCAGCACCACAACCGCCACAAACAACATTGTCATAATCCTTTTTTCATAGTTCTCTCACAAAACTATAAAAAAAAGTTCATCACACAAAAACCGACAGCTCTTATTTGTCATTTAAAACCCGAAAACAACATCTCGGCACAATATTTAGCCCCTGCTGAGAGATAACGTTTGAAGAGCACCGTTCCGCTCATCAACAATAGCCCTTCAATACCATCTTCAACACGTTTACCTACAGCGCGCCGGGCAACCTCGTTATCACATTGCACCCTGCGCAGTTCGCGCAACGAGGTTATTCCACTCAATTTATTTTTCATCATCCTCATCAATAAAGAATATCCTTGTAAAATGTTTCACCATCCTATCGGCAAAAAGACGTTCCCTCAGCATATACACAATCAGTGCTGTCAGCAACAGCAACAGTGCAACGGCAATAATGGACAAAGGAAGCCCGATGAGCGGCAAAAGCACAATCACAACAGCAACCATCAACGCAAGGTACGCTACAAACAGGAGCATAAACAGCGCAAAAACACAAATAACATCGCCAAACAACAACGACAGGTTCTCCACCAAGCGCAATTTGCAACCATCTATGCCCCTCTTCAAATATTCAAGAGCGTCCTTCGATATATTTTCAATATCAGCTCCAAATCCCATAAGCACTACTCCTCGACAACAATTTTCTCCTCGACCTTGCAGTCACAACCCTCCTTGCCGCAACATCCGGCATTGTCAAAATGTCTCTTCAGGTCGCCGAGTTTCTCTTTGATATCCCTGCGCACCTCCTCGCCCTTTTTGGGGGCGAACATCATCATCACAAGACCACCGGCCAACATTCCGCCGGTAAAGGCCAAAAAATTACACACTTTCATAAAAACAAAATTTAGCTGTTAACACTCTCAGGGTCAAAGAATGGCTTTTCAATACATCCCGACAAGGAAAAATAATCGTACCGGAACAAAAAACAGTCGCTACTTTCTTGCCGTTTTATCTCAAAAGCACTACCTTTGGTTCTCCTGTAACTGATAAACAAATGCAATATGAAAAAGTGCACTGCAATTATATTTTATTCAGTATTATTTTTCCTTTTTTCCTGTAACGGAGGCAAAAAGGAGAATATTGCACAAGCTGCTTCAACCAACGGAGAGCCTGTTGCAACCGACACCATAAGAATACACGAAGAATACACTTTTGCATACAACAAGGAGAAGGCCCCCAAATTGACGATAGACATTGCACTGCCCCGCTTTGACCTTGGCAACGCACAGGCAAACGCCAAGCTCGACAGCACTCTGGTGTGGGGCTTGTTCTTCTACGGCACTCCAACGCTGCAGGATGCCAGCAACTACTATGTCGCCGCACAGAAAGAAATATTCGATGACCTGCGTAACGAATATCACAACCTGAAAGAGGGCGAGGTTCCACCGGGTATGATGAGTTGCTACTGCGATGTCAAAGGCAGAACAGTTACAGGTTACAAAGGCTACGTCAGCTATATTATGACGCGCGAGGAGTATTTTGGGGGTGCGCACCCCGGCACAGTAAACGCCATTGCCTGCTTTGACCCTGCAACAGGAGCCGAAATCACTCTCAAGGACATTTTCAAAGAGGGGTATGAGGAGACATTGGTGACAAGACTCACAGACAAGCTCCTGAAGGACAACAACGTGTCGACAATAGAGGAGTTGTGCGAGAGAGGATACAGCCTTGATGTTGATTTCTTCATCACCAACAATTTCATCCTTGGCAAGGACAGCATAACATTCCTCTACAACAGATACGAGATAGCACCATACGCATTGGGCGACATATCAATAGCACTCGATTACGAAACACTAAAAGATATAATGAAATAATGGAAAGCATAATAAAGTATTTCCCGGGGCTCAGCGACAGGCAAAAGGAGCAGTTCGCAGCACTCTATGACCTCTACTACGACTGGAACAGCAAGATAAACGTCATCTCGCGCAAAGATATCGAGAACCTCTATCTGCACCACGTGCTGCACTCGCTGGCAATAGCAAAGTACATCACATTCAAGCCAGGAACAAAAATTATGGATATGGGCTGCGGCGGTGGTTTCCCGGGTATTCCTCTTGCAATAATGTTCCCCGATGTGCAGTTCCACCTTGTGGACAGCATTGGCAAGAAGGTGCGCGTTGCAGGCGAGATTGCGCAAGCCATAGGGCTCACCAATGTGCGCACAAGCCACAGCCGCGCCGAGGAAATCAAGGAGAAATACAGTTTTGTAGTAAGCCGTGCAGTAATGCAACTCCCCGACCTTGTAAAGATTTGCCGCAAGAACATCTCAAACGAGCAGTTCAATGCCTTGCCAAACGGCATCATCTGCCTGAAAGGCGGTGATATGACAACCGAGACACAACTGTTCAAGAACTGCCGCGAGATAATTGACATAAGTACCTACTTCAGCGAGGAGTATTTTAAGGACAAGAAGGTGGTATACGTACAGCTGTAAAAAGACTAAAAAGTGAACTTCAGCGTTATACTTACTTGCAAAATCCTCGTTTACGCTATGTAAACTCCAGTTTTGCAATCTGCGCAAGCCTTGAATTTCATCTTTTTATTCCCTTTACAAAAAACGAAAACTTACTACACTAAACATTTTATGCAACTAAAGAAATTCATTGTAAACCCAATACTGGTCAATTGTTATCTTCTTTGGGATGACACTAAAGAGGCCGTACTCATTGACTGCGGTGCGTGGTTTCCGCAAGAAAGAGAAGAAATTAAGCAGTTCATTGAGGACAACGGACTGACGTTGAAACACCATCTCAACACCCATCTGCATTTCGACCACATATTCGGCAACGCATATATTGAGGATACGTTTGGAGTAAAGGCAAGCGCCAACGATGCCGATTGGCCCTGGGCCGAGAACATCAAGGAGCGCGTAGCCCGCTTTGGTGTGAGATACAACGAGGATGTGCCACCACTCGGCCGTGTGTTGAACGATGGTGACGAAATTCTCTTCGGCAACAGCCGCATTGTCGCTATAGCAGTCCCGGGGCATTCGCCCGGCAGCCTCGCCTTTTATGTGCCCGAAGCCGGTATGCTCTTCAGTGGCGATGCACTCTTCCGTGGCAGCATTGGCCGCACCGATTTCCCCGACAGCAACCACCGTTCATTGATTTATTCGATACGCGAAAAGTTGCTCACCTTGCCCGAGGATACGACAGTCTACCCCGGCCACGACCGCGAGACGACAATAGCATTCGAGAAAATGAACAATATGTACCTGAGATAAATTGCTGCTTTCCGCATCTAAATATCCTTTATAACAAAAGAGGGTGCCCCAGTTTTCTCTTGGGACATCCTCTCGTCATTTTGGGAATTTACTTTTTAATCTTCATACTTGCCTTAATCAGATAAACAATCAACAAGGCATACATTACCAACGATACAGCCTCGCTGCCCGGGTTGGAAAGCCACTGCTCATTTACCATATTTATACCGCCGAAGCGCATACCTGCACTCAACACGCCCATCAGCGCACCACCGGCAATGAAGCCCGATGCAAGCAATGTACACTTCTCGCCACGCTCTGCATTCAAAGCCGCATCCTTGCTGCGTGTTGTTATGTACCAGTTGATGAGACCGCCGACAAGCAATGGCAGGTTAAGCTCAAGCGGAATGAACATACCAAGCGCAAACGGCAACGCAGGTACCTTGCAAAGTGTAAGCACCAGAGCCAATCCGGCACCAATGCCATAGAGCAACCAAGGCGCTCCAACACCACTCATAAGCGGGTCAATCACCGCAGCCATAGCATTCGCCTGTGGTGCAGCAAGTTCACCGCTTGTAAAGCCGTATGTCTTGTCAAGTATCATAATCACACCGGCAACAGTCGCTGCAGATACCAATGTTCCCAAGAACTTCCAGGTCTGCTGCTTTGCAGGTGTCGAGCCAAGCCAGTAGCCAATCTTAAGGTCGGTGATAAAACCGCCGGCCATAGAGAGAGCTGTACACACCACTCCACCCATAATCAGTGCAGCCACCATACCCGATGAACCTTTCAATCCAACAGCAACCATAATCACAGAGGCAAGTATAAGAGTCATCAATGTCATACCCGATACCGGGTTAGAGCCCACAATGGCAATGGCATTTGCTGCAACTGTAGTAAAGAGGAACGAGATTACAGCAACAAGCAACACAGCAACACTGCTTTGCAAAAGACTGCCGTTCATTACATCAAGGAAGAAGAAAGCAAACACCATCAGCAGTGTAAACACAGAACCAAAAAGCACAACCTTCATCGATAGGTCCTTTTGTGTGCGTGGCTGCTCACCCTCGTTCTTTTTGCTGCCCATCTCACGCGCAGCAAGGCTTGCAGCACTCTTTATTATTCCCCAAGAACGCAGGATGCCAATGATACCCGCCATTGCAATGCCACCGATACCAATGCTCTTTGCATAGTTGCTGAAAATCTGCTCGGGCGACATATCCCCGACAGCAGTCACAATCTCGGGGTTCCACATATTCAGTACCTGGTCGCCAAAGAGCAATGCCATTCCCGGCACAATCACAAGCCACACAAGCAGCGAACCTACACAGATGATTATTGCATACTTTAGACCGATGATACAACCAAGACCAAGCACTGCAGCGCCGGTATTGATTTTCAGTACCACCTTCGCCTTGTCGGCAAGCAACTCGCCCCAACCGACAATACGTGTTGTCACATTCTCGTTCCACCAGCCGAATGTAGCCACAATAAAGTCATACAAACCACCGATAAGACCGGCTATGAGCAGAGGCTTTGCCTGGCTGCCGCCCTTCTCGCCCGACACAAGCACCTGTGTGCTGGCAGTAGCCTCGGGGAAAGGATACTCACCGTGCTTCTCCTTTACAAAATATTTGCGGAAAGGAATGAGAAAGAGAATTCCCAATATACCGCCAAGCAGTGAGCTGATGAACATCTGCATAAAAGTCACTGTCATCTCGGGGTACTTCTCTTTTAGGATATACAAAGCCGGCAAGGTGAATATTGCACCTGCCACAATAACACCCGAGCAAGCACCGATAGACTGTATAATCACATTCTCGCCAAGCGCATTCTTGCGCTTTGTAAGTGTTGACATACCCACAGCAATGATTGCAATGGGAATTGCAGCCTCAAACACCTGGCCCACCTTAAGGCCAAGATAGGCCGACGCAGCAGAGAACAACACAGCCATCAACACGCCCCAAGTCACCGACCAGGCATTCACCTCGGGATACTTTTTGTCGGGCGACATCAGAGGCTTGTACTCCTCTCCCTCCTTCAATGGACGGAACGCATTCTCGGGCAATCCCGTCTGTTTTTCATTTTCCTGTTTCATTTTTCTATACTTTTATGTTCATTTTCAAAATATTCCGCTAAGATAGTGAAAATTTATCAAAATGGAACAATGCAACAAAAAGAGGCAAAGAAAAACTCCTTGCCTCCTATTGAAAATTCATATTAATATTTACCACAAATTACCCCACTGTCCACGGCTTTCGCCCGCAAGGTCGGGGGTATTGCCACCCACCGGCTTGTTGCCGACATTGGCACTACCCTGCTCGGCCGATGTGGTGGTCATTATTACTTCTGTTTCAAGCTGAACAGCAAATGCTGATGGTTTTTTATACTCTTTTTTCATACATCAAATTTTACATAGATGTTGACCCAGTAATGTCATCCCGACAGAGCGTAGCGACGAAACTTTAGTTCGACAATGCTTGCAGCAGTTGGTTACACGTAGCGCAGGCGAAGTTTGCGCCGTGTAGGTTGCGATAAGCAAGGATTGTCAAAGGATCTCAAAAATATCGTAAAATAAGAGATTCCTCACATACGTTCGGAATGACATTTATCTTGCGTCAACCACCATTCGTTATTACTTTATAATCACCTTTTTACCGTTGATTATATAAATGCCGCTTGTGGGGTTCTCAACCACACGACCCTGCAAATCATAAATAGTTTTCACCTCTCCGCTTTCGCCTTTCACTTCGTCAATGTCTGTTGTCTCACCCTCGTCGAAGTGGATGCTTACTGACTTCTGCGCTGTCGAGGGCAACCACGCTGTCGGAATCTGCAAATATGCCTTGCCGGCACTCAGTGTGGTGCCATCCTCAAATGGGTAGAACATCGGGGCTGCATCGCCTTCGGCAATTGTAAACTTATAATTGCTCATTGCGCCGGCGGTGCTGTTGACGATTGTTGGCTCAAGAGTTCCGACAAGCATATTCAACGAGTGCTCATCGGTGCTTTCAATTACAGGAACAACATACTCACCAGGCTCACCTTTCAAGAACAGACCGACACCGGCCTCGGCTGTTTGCACTCTTGTCAAGGTAACAACCTGACTATTTGAGTTGTAACCCGTTGCTGCGTATGCCTTCAAGCCCTCAACCTGGGTAAAATCAAGAGCATAAGGCGAGCAGTAAGTAGCATTGCCGTATTGGTTGACCCCTATCGTTACTTCCCGTTTGTAATATATCTCTTTTAACATACCACATAAAGTTTTGGCCCATTCGATATATCCTGAATTCTTGGGATGAACATCTTTTGATTTGTAATAGGTTTCTATGTTCTGCAAGTTTATGTTCGAGTTATTGCATACATCAAGAACTGATACATCATATAATTCCGCCACAGCACATTGTACATCCATCAATTTGCGCCACGAAACTTGGAGTGATGAATTATAATGCAGTTCTTCGTTATATGTGCCGTCATCATTCTTCAAGGCTGCGTCGTTGAAATCAACATTATAATATGTCGGAAGCACAAGATACAAATCGGCATCCGGTAAATTATACCTTAAATATTCGAATAATCCTTTATAGCACGAGTAGAGAGTGATATTATCCGTCCATTCCGAAGAATCGCACCACACCTCTTTGCCTTCGCCTTTATAGAACATTATGTATTCATTCGTTTTCACAGCCTCGGCAATTACAATTTCAACACCAGTCGAATTGGCATCAAAAGTCACTTCTGCAGTCTTATTTGTATAATAAGCTATGTTTACAGAATTATCGCCATTGTTCGTTGCAGTCCATCCCGAAAGTGTATATGAATGGTTTGTAATTGCCTTTACAATATCAGCAACAGACATCGCTTTTGTTACTTTTATTGATTGTTTTGTTCCCGCAATTGATATATAGAACTCACCATCAGCTAAAGCTCCACTTACAACCTTTAAGTCGTAACCATTTATTTTATTATTTCTATATGGAAATGTCAACATATTTCCTGTTGCGCGATTCTCAACAGGAACCGATTCCAATATCGAAGAAAAGTCCTTGTTGCAATAATCCTTGGCGGAAGCAAGATCTTCCATCGGTGCACTTATTGCAACAATTTTTTCACCTTGCATCCACGGTTCATCGTTGATTGTTCCAACCTTCTTTTTATTGTTTATGACATTCAAGTCATTTACATTTTCAAACATTACAATGTCTATAGGCAAAGAGTCTTTTAATGCCACTAGTTTTTTTGCTCTACCTAATGAGCCTATTATGAATTCTGGCGACGATGATGTTCCACCATGTGATATATTATGTTTATTCAAGCCACTATAAAAATTCAGGCCTGTCAGTTTGCATAGTTCTGTTTGCCAAATATTTCCAGCACCTAGACTATCAAATATACTCCAAAAAGTTTTGCCTTTCAAGAAGCAACTGTCTGCAACAACTTGTGAATAACTTTTAACATTTGTGCTCAAACCAAGTAACAAGAAGAACACTGTACATTTTTTAAAAAAATTCATAAAACCAATATTTTTTGTTAATAAAATACATACTTAATCTTACGAATTTTTCATTGCGGATTTTATTCGAAACAATTCTTGTGATGATACAATAAAAAAGACGTGAGACTTTGTCGCCTTACGTCCATAAAACAGAGGCATCGCCAAACGCCTTTCCAGAATGTACGTTGAAGAAACAATATTCCCACGCCGTGAATATACAACTAGACCACGCACAGAACGTGCGTGACCTGCATATACACAGAATGAGCATCAGTTGCTTCGTCCTCTGGAATATTTTTGGCGAAATTTCTGTTTTGGACTTAACTAAATGCTTACTTAACCAATGGATTTCTCCCCATTGACCTTACAAAGGTAAGCATTTTTCTGCAACTAATGCTCAAATAATGAGAATTTTGTTTCTTCGAATAGAAATATATAAAGTATTAAGAACAACAAGAGACAAAGAGAATCTCTTTGCCTCCTGTTGCAAAATATAATTAGTGTTTAGAACTCAAAACAGGCGAAGAGAGATTCTTCGCAACGCAGCCAAATACCCCTCCGTCCTTCGGACACCTCCCCTAAAACAGGGGAGGAATTAGCTGTCGGCTTACAATGTCGGTCGGCCAAGTAATTGTCCCTCTGTCTTTAGTGGGGGCAGTGCGAAACAAAAGCACTGCTTGCGACGGCGGAACATTTATGTTCCCAAAGGAGTTCCTACTATTACAATAAGTAATTTCGTAGGGGGTACCTTTAATCGCACTCGTTGGCACAAGTTTTCACCTTTGAAAATGCCGTCTGTTCGCAACCCGAGCTGTGCCACTATCGCGGCACTTCACTTGACGAGATGCTGCCGGCATTGTCGAACCCTCAGCTTGTTAACCTCAGGTTTAACCGCACTTCGTGCGCTTGAACCTGTTATCGCTCGCTGTGCAATCTGCAAGTAAACTTGCATTGCGCTCGCTTAACCTCAGTTTTAACCTTTAAGTTGCCTATAAGTTGTCTTTGGCGAACGTGCCGCTGTTGTCTCGTCAAGACGGCGCACAGGTGTGCTGTGCGGTGCGTTCTTCACCACATCGGGGTTTTCAATGGCCTCGGCAGCAACCTTTTTCATCACAGCAATGAACTCGTCAAGCGTCTCCTTGCTCTCGGTCTCGGTAGGTTCAATCATTATGCTCTGATGGAACAGCAAGGGGAAGTAGATTGTCGGCGCGTGGTAGCCATAGTCGAGCAGACGTTTTGCAATATCGAGCGTGGTAACGCCTGTCGACTTGTCGGCAAGGCCGTCGAATACAAATTCGTGCTTGCAGACACCCTCAATGGGCAAGTAATACTCGTTCTTCAGCGACTCCTTCACATAGTTTGCATTGAGCACGGCAAGCGGGCCCACCATCTTCACATTCTCGCGACCGAGAGTGAGGATATAGGTATATGCCCTCAGCAGCACACCAAAATTTCCGAGGAAATTTGACACGTAGCCGGCCGATTTCTCATCGGTATCAATGTAGAACACACCGTCGGCATCCTTCTTGACTTGTGGGTTGGGAAGCAGAGCCTCAAGACCGGCACGCACACCCACCGGGCCATCGCCGGGGCCACCGCCACCGTGTGGTGTCGAGAATGTCTTGTGCAGGTTTATGTGCATAATATCGAAGCCCATATCACCCGGGCGGCACTTGCCAAGCACAGCGTTCAGGTTGGCTCCATCGTAATAGAGCAAGCCGCCACACTCGTGTACAAGGCGTGCAATCTCGGGGATTTCAGTCTCGAAAATACCAAGTGTATTTGGGTTTGTCATCATAATGCCGGCAACGGTGTCATCGAGTAATGGTTTCAAATCCTCTACATCGACTGTTCCGTTGGCTGTGGATTTAACCTCTACAATCTCAAGACCGCACACCGCCGCACTGGCAGGGTTTGTACCGTGTGCACTGTCGGGCACAATCACCTTAGTGCGCTTTGTGTCACCGCGCTGTTCGTGATAAGAGCGCATAATCATAAGGCCTGTCAACTCGCCGTGTGCACCGGCGTATGGGTTTAGCGTGAATGCTGACAATCCGCTAATCTCGGCAAGCGAGGCTGCAAGGTTATAATAGACCTCCAATGCACCTTGCACAACCTCCACAGGAGCATCGGGGTGCAAGCCTGCAAATGACGGCAACGCACTGATTTCCTCATTCAGGCGAGGATTGTACTTCATTGTGCAGCTGCCAAGCGGATAAAAACCGGTGTCGACACCGAAGTTCTTGTTCGAGAGGTTCGTGTAGTGACGCACCACGTCAAACTCGGTCACCTCTGGAAGTTCGGGCTTGCTCTCGCGTTTGAGACCGGCAGGCAACCGGCAAGGACAATAGTTCTCCTTGAACACATTCTTTGGAAGAGAATATCCTGTTCTGCCCTCTTTTGAGAGCTCGAAAATCAATTTATCGTAATTGCGTATCATAGTATCTCCTCCCTTTATTTAGATGTTATTCACTATTTCAACAAACTTATCCATCTCCTCTTTGGTGCGCTGTTCTGTAACGCAGACAAGCAAGATATCTTCGGCAACGCGCACACCGCCAAGAATGCCTGCGGCACAGAGAGCATCGAGCACCTTTTCTGCGGGAGCTGCGGTGCGCACGGCAAACTCATTGAAGAATGGTTTGTCAAACGCAAGTGAGCATTTGCCTGTAGCCACAAGCCGCTCGGCAAGGTAATGGGCACCGCCATACGACAGTTCACAAGCCTCTTTCAATCCTTTATACCCCATAACGGACATATAGATTGTAACATAGAGCGCCATTAACGACTGGTTTGAGCAGATGTTGCTGTTTGCCTTCTCGCGACGTATATGTTGCTCGCGTGCCTGCAATGTGAGCACGAATGCGCGCTTGCCGTCAACATCGGTTGTTGCGCCCACAATGCGACCGGGCAACTTGCGTATATTGGCATTGGTACAGGCAAGGAAGCCCACATACGGGCCACCATAGCACATTGGAATACCGAGCGACTGCGCATCGCCACAGGCAATATCTGCGCCCCACTCTGCCGGGGTCTTCAGCACTGCCAGAGCTGACGGTTTACAGTTCATAACAAGCATAGCTTTCTTGGCGTGACAGATGTCGGCAACGCCTGTGTAATCCTCGACAATGCCATAGAAGTTGGGTTGTGCAAGGATAACACCTGCAACATCGTCGCCGGCGAGCTTGCTCTCAAGGTCGGCAAGGTCAGTGATACCATCCTTCTCGGCAATGGTCTCAATTACCACACCCTGATACTTTGCGTATGTCTCCACCACTCGTTTCACTCGCGGGTTTATTGTTGCCGATACAAGTACTTTATTGCGTTTCTTGGCAATGGCGACACACATCATCATAGCCTCGGCAGTGGCTGTGGTGCCATCGTACATAGAGGCATTGGTAACATCCATTCCTGTGAGTTCGCAAATCATCGACTGATACTCGAAGATATATTGCAGTGTGCCCTGCGAAATCTCGGGCTGATAGGGCGTGTATGCCGTAAGGAATTCGCCACGTGAAAGTATCGGTGCAATCACCGATGGCGAATAGTGGTCCTCGACACCGGCACCGGCAAAGCAGGCAAGCTTTGCGTTCTTGTTGCCCAGTGTCTCAAAAAACCGCCTCACCTCCACCTCGGACATTGCCTCGGGGAGTGCAAATTCGCGGTCAAAGAGCAGCTGTTGCGGAATCTCGCCATAGAGGTCGTCCATAGACTTCAAGCCCGCAACCTCAAGCATCTGCTCAATATCCTGTTGGGTATGAGGGAAATATTTCATAACGTAAAAGGATTAGCTCCCCAGTGGTATGTCATATCGAACGTATGTGAGATATCTCATTATATGCGATTAAGAGCTCTCTAGTCGCTCCGCTCTGTCGGGATGACACCAAACATAGCTTAGGACGAGGCAGAATACCACAGGAGGGGGTATTAAATATCACTCACCGATGGCAGCCTTGTAACCCTCCGCATCCATCAAAGACTCAACCTCGGCAGGGTCACTTAGCTTCACCTTGATAATCCAATTTGCATACGGGTCGCTGTTCACAAGCTCAGGGTTGTCGTTCAAGGCTTCGTTCACCTCAACAACGACACCGCTAACGGGCGAAATCAAGTCGCTGGCAGCCTTCACACTCTCCACAGCACCGAAATCCTCACCGGCCGTCACTTCGTCATCAACATCGGGCATATCAACGTAAACGACATTGCCAAGTTCGTGCTGTGCATAGTCGGTAATACCAACATAGCCATATTCACCCTCTACCTTTACATACTCGTGTGACTCGGCGTAACGGAGTCCTTCCAAAATTGTACTCATAATCAGTTTGTTTTTATTGGTTAGTTATTAAGAAGCTTTTTAAATTTATTATAAAATATATCAAAGCTGAATAATGTGATGTTTTGGTTTGTTTAAGTCTGTTTTTGGCATCTTTTTCTCCTTTAAATTTGGAAATAGTCCACTATTCCCAGCATTTAAAGTAGTAAAATCTGCTCAACAACAACTCTCAAACAATCACAAAATAAAATTTAAACAGCTTCTAAGTTTTAAGTTTTATTTCTTGTAGTTCTTGTCGTAGAAGCGTTTTTTTGTCACTACGCCGGGGAACACCTTTTTGCGAATGCGCACGGCAACCTCGGTATCAAGCTTTGCATATTCGATATCCACCATTGCCATACATACACTTTTGCCTGTGGAAATTGAGTTGTAACCTGTTGTAACAACACCTACAACCTTGCCGTCGGCCTCAACCTCGTAACCGTGGCGTGGAATGGCCTTGTCTTTGAGTTCAATGCCCACAATCTTGCGTTTCAAGCCCTCGGCTTTCTGTGCCGCCAATGCCTCTTTGCCAATGAAATCCTTATCCAGTTTCACAAAGATACCCAATCCGGCCTCGAGCGGAGTTATCTCGTCGGTGAGTTCATCGCCATATAGCGGCAAACCAACCTCAAAACGCAGCGTGTCGCGGCATCCCAAGCCACAAGGCTTCACCTCTCCGCTTGCAAGCAACTTGTCCCACACCTCATTGGTGAATGCGTGCGAACCATAGAGTTCAAAGCCATCCTCACCGGTATATCCTGTGCGGCTTATGATGATTGTCTCGCCGTTATACTCAAGCTCCTTGCAGGTGTAGAATGCAAGCTCCTTGCAGGGGATGCCAAGCACACGCTCTACAATCTCCTCGGTCTTCGGGCCTTGCACAGCCACCTCGCCATACTTTTCACTTTGGTGCTCAACGACCACGTCAAAAGCCTTGGCGTGCTCCGTTATCCAAGCGACATCCTTGTCGATGTTCGATGCGTTGATAACAAGAAAATAGCGCTGTGGAGCCATCTTGTAGACAAGCAGGTCATCCACCACACCGCCGGTGGGGTGACACATCATACCGTAATATATCTTGCCATCGGGGGCGTCGGTAACATCGTTAGTGAATATGTGGTTCACGAATTTTTCACTCTCGGGGCCTGCAACAAGCACCTCGCCCATATGCGACACATCAAAGACTCCGCAAGCCTGGCGAACCGCATTATGTTCGTCAACAATGTTGCTGTACTGAATAGGCATATCAAAACCGCCGAATGGGCTTATCAGCGCTCCCAATGCAACGTGTTTGTCATAAAGACAGGTTCTTTTATTCTCCATAGGTCAGTTATATTAATAGGTTTATAAGTTGTTCTTTCTTCAGGTTCATAATGACAGCAGAGAGGTCAACACCTGCAAGGGCGGCCTCAATACCGGCGCGTGAGTATTCTGCACCTTTGAGTTTGTCCAGCAGCATTGAATCCAAATCACCGATGATAAAGAAATCCCCGGCAAGTACCACCTTGCGTATCCTGCCCTCCTTTACGTCGAGCGACACACAGAACTCACCTACACCCTCAATCCTTTCTACCAATGAGAGCGAGGCTGCCGGATTGTTGCCATATATGAAGTCATCATCGTAATATTGCTGTTCCAGCAGTTCTATTGCCGATACATCGTCTGCGGTGAGCACAACAGTCTCGTTGCAGAGCACACTGCGCAGATGCTCTTTAAGCCCGTCAATAGTGAGGCTGATATGGTTGCACAGCGTGGTTATATGCTGGCGCACGGACTCCACCCCCTTGCTGCGCAGTTTGACAGCCGATGGCGTTGTGGCATTGAGCATATAGTCGAGATTTGTATCATAGAGCATTGTGCCGTGCACTATGCTGCGGCCGGGAATGTGATAGAAGGCATTGCCCGAGACTTTTTTGCCGCCAATGAGAATATCGTTACGCCCCGACGTCCTTGCATCCACCCCAAGGCGTTGCAAGGCATCCTCAACCATCAGCATATAGCGGTTGAACGTAAAATTCACATTTGTCGTGGGGGTGATATATGAGAGCATCAGGTTGCTGCGGTCGGCAAATACGCAGCCGCCACCGCTCTTGCGACGATAGAACTGAATGTCGTGAGCACGGCAAAAATCCACATCAACCTCAGTGTCAACCAATTGATTGCGCCCAAAGATAACCGTGGGCTCTACCTGCCAGATGAAAAAATAGTCTTGCGCGGGCAACTCCCGTGCAACAAACTCCTCCATAGCCAGATAGAACGGCAATCGGCGGTACTGTTTTTCCGTTGGCAATGTCACATAAACCATACCATCCTGGATGTTATGGATACAAATTTATGAATTTAAAATTTAAAAGCAATTTTTATAACATTTTTTATGAAATAAAAAGGCGGATGCTCAAAAATGAGCATCCGCCGATATATTGTTCAAAAAGAACTTCACTTATGCAACCTTCTCAAGACGCTTGAGGATTGAGAAGATGAAGAGTGCCGATACAAGGCAGATTGCAATGAGCACGCCCCATACCACGTAAAGCTCTGTCTTGCCCCAAAGAAGGCCCGGGATTGAGATGAGGAAGTTACCGATGGCTGTAGCCACAAACCATCCACCCATCATCATACCCTTGTACTTTGGAGGAGCAACCTTGCTCACGAAAGAGATACCGATTGGAGAGAGCAACAGCTCGGCAACCGTCAACACAAGATATGTGCTGATGAGCCAGTTTGGAGATACCAATGTAGCTGTGCCTGCCTCAACGTTTGCCAACTGCTCGGCCTGGATTGGGAGTCCCCAAGAACCAACCAGAAGAACCACGAATGCAGCAGCAGCAACAAGCATACCGAGACCAATCTTCATTGGTGAAGAAGGCTCTTTGCCCTTCTTTGCAAGCGAACTGAAAACAAGCATCACGATTGGAGTCAACGCAACAACGAAGCAGGGGTTGAACTGCTGGAAGATAGGAGCTTCAACATCAACAGAACCTGTTACGTTCAATGCACGGTAAACGAGCAAGCCACCGGCTGCAAGGAAGAGAGCCGCAGCAACAGCCTTGCCCTTTGCAGTCTTTGACTGGAAAATATTAAGAACACCGTAAACAAGGAGGATGACAGCAACAAGGTTCCAGATACTTCTCATATCGGTGAAGCTGAAAGACTTGCTGAGGAAGAGGCTCATAAAGCCGCTCTCAGATGTAGCTGTATACTCACGTGCAAACTGGTTCATTGTGATACCGTTCTGGTGGAAAGCCATCCAGAAGAAAATCACAACAGCAAACACAAGGCAGAGGCAAATGATTCTCTCCTTTGTCTGTGCAGGAGTCAACTGCTCCTCAACAACCTCGGTAGTACCCTTTGCAACAGCCTTTGCACGGTCAGCGTGAGCAAATGTACCGCGGAAAGCATAATAGATGATGATTGAAACAATCAATGAGATACAAGCAACGGCAAAAGCAAAGTGATAAGAGTCGGCCTTGCTGATAGCGTAATCGGCCTGAACCCACGCCATAATGCCAAGAGCGGCAGCGGCAGCGAACATAGAACCGATGTTGATTGCCATATAGAAGATGCTGAAACCCTCGTCGCGCTTTGCCGAGTATTTCGGGTCGTCGTAGAGGTTACCTACAAGAACCTGCAGGTTACCCTTGAAAAGACCTGTACCGATACACACGAACAGCAATGCAAGCGCCATCACGCCAAGCGCAATGTTGCCGGCGCCAAGAGGCAAGGCAAGCAACAGGTAACCCAAGAACATTACGAAGATACCGGTTGTTACCATCTTACCGAAACCGAACTTGTCGGCAAGCATACCGCCGAAAAGAGGCACAAAATAAACCACGCCCAGGAATGTAGCCTGGATTGTACTTGAGGTTCCCATAGAGAAACCGAAGTTGTCCTGCAAGAAGAACAGGAACACAGCCAACATAGTGTAGTAGCCGAAACGCTCACCGGTGTTGGCAAGGGCTAGAGCCCAAAGACCTTTAGGATGTCCGTTAAACATAGATAAAAATTTAAAAAGTTAATAAATTCACTCATTTTTGGAACGCTGTTCCAAGCCGCCGATGCGCGAATGCACAAATGACACAAATCCAGAAAAACAGGATTTTCATCTACGCACGCTGTCATTTGTCAAGCAAACAAGCCCGCTTGGCACAATGTACCGCGTTGCAGAACACGCTTTCCCCGGAAGCAAGCGCAAATATAGACAAAAAACATTATATATTGAAAAAAATAGCAAGCCAAATTCAGAAAAGAGTCCCAAAAAAAGAATCAAAATACAAAATCACAGCACAAAGACAACACACACCGACATTTGTAAAGTAAAGCACACCCGTTCGCCATCATTCTTGCAGCCAAAAAGAAAAATCTATTACAGATGACAAAGCGTCAAAAAAGCGAATTGCATTTCATCTCTGTTAAAACAATGAGATACCGCACACCCAAAAGCAAAAAGCATTTGCCAAGAACACCGAAAACTCTGCTTTTTATTTGCCTTTATGCGCGTTATATATTATCTTTGCAAGGAAAACAAACCAAAAATCTATACAAATGAGCGACCAAAGATATATGATGCGCGGAGTTTCTGCGTCAAAAGAAGATGTTCACAACGCAATCAAGAACATTGACAAAGGTCTTTATCCCAAAGCATTCTGCAAGATTATCCCCGATATTCTTGGCGGTGACCCGGAATACTGCAACATTATGCACGCCGACGGCGCAGGTACAAAATCGTCATTGGCTTATCTCTACTGGAAAGAGACAGGCGACCTTGGCGTGTGGAAAGGCATTGCGCAGGATGCACTGATAATGAACATCGACGACCTGCTTTGCGTGGGTGCAACAGACAACATCCTTGTATCATCAACCATTGGCCGCAACAAGCTGCTTATCCCCGGCGAGGTGATTTCGGCAATAATCAACGGCACAGACGAACTGCTTGCCGAGCTTCGCGAAATGGGTGTGGGCGTATATGCTACCGGCGGTGAGACAGCCGACGTAGGCGACCTTGTTCGCACAATCATCGTTGACAGCACAGTCACTTGCCGTATGAAACGTAGCGATGTCATCGACAACGCAAACATTGCCGGCGGTGATGTAATCGTCGGTTTGGCGTCATACGGACAGGCAACATACGAAAAGGAGTACAACGGCGGTATGGGAAGCAACGGCCTCACCTCGGCACGTCACGACGTGTTCAGCAAATATCTTGCCGAGAAGTACCCCGAGAGCTACGACAAGGGTGTCCCCGAAGAGCTCATATACTCGGGCGGTTTGAAGCTCACCGACGAGGTTGAAGGCTCACCACTCGATGCCGGCAAGCTCGTGCTCTCGCCGACAAGGACATACGCACCGATTGTCAAGAAGATTCTCGATGCCTTGCGCCCCGAAATTCACGGAATGGTACACTGTTCTGGCGGTGCACAGACAAAGGTTATGCACTTTGTCGAGAACAAGAAGGTGGTCAAAGACAACCTGTTCCCCATTCCGCCACTCTTCAAGGCTATCAAAGAACAGAGCGGAACAGATTGGGCCGAGATGTACAAAGTGTTCAATATGGGACATCGTCTCGAGGTATACGTAAAACCCGAGCACGCCGAGGAGATTATCGCCATCAGCAAAAGTTTTGGCGTTGACGCACAGATTATTGGCCGCGTAGAGGAATGCGACCACAACGAGTTGATAATTGAGAGCCCATACGGCACTTTCAAATACTAAAACCTATGCCTTGCAACGGTGAGTTGCAAGGCATATATTGCAAAAAGAATGGAGAACAATTCACTGCTGAGCAAACTCAACGACCTTGAGGCAAGGTTTCAGGAGGTGTCGACACTCATAACCGACCCCTCTGTTGTTGCCGATATGAAGCGTTACGTAAGGCTCAACAAAGAATACCGCGAACTGGAGCAGATATTGGACGCACGCAAGCGATACATAAACCTGCTCACCACCCTTGCCGAGGCAAAGGACCTGCTTGCCAATGAAAGCGACCCCGAACTGCGGGAGATGGCACGCGAGGAGATTGACACCTGCGAGAAGGAGATACCTGCAACCGAGGAGGAGATAAAGCTGCTGCTCATTCCGGCCGACCCACAAGACGACAAGAATGCAATCCTTGAAATTCGCGGCGGAACAGGTGGCGACGAAGCTGCAATTTTTGCCGGTGACCTTTTCCGTATGTACACCAAATATTGCGAGAGCAAAGGTTGGAGATTGGAGGTGTCGAGCTGCAGCGAGGGAACGTCGGGAGGCTACAAGGAAATCATCTGCACCGTCACCGGCGAGAAGGTCTACGGCACACTGAAATACGAATCGGGCGTACACCGCGTGCAGCGAGTACCGGCCACTGAGACACAGGGACGCGTACACACATCGGCAGCATCGGTAGCCGTGCTGCCCGAGGCCGAAGCCTTTGATGTCGAGATAACCGAGAGCGCCATCAAGTGGGATACATTCCGCTCAAGCGGTGCCGGCGGACAGAACGTCAACAAGGTTGAATCGGGCGTTCGCTTGCGCTATCCCTGGCTCAACCCCGAGACAAACCAGGTTGAGGAAATACTCATCGAGTGTACCGAGACACGCGACCAACCGAAGAACAAGGAGCGCGCGCTCGCGCGCCTGCGCACACTCATATATGACCGTGAGCACCAACGCTATGCCGACGACATAGCCAACAAACGCAAGACTATGGTCTCAACCGGTGACCGTTCGGCAAAGATACGCACCTACAACTATCCTCAGGGGCGCATAACAGACCATCGCATAAACTACACTATATATAACCTCAACGCATTCGTCAACGGAGATATCCAGGATTGCATAGACCACCTGATAATAGCCGAGAATGCCGAGAGAATGAAAGAACAGGAATTATAACAATTACAAAAATACAAGCTATGAACAGACAGGAACTTATCAAGCAAATCAAGGAAAAACGCTCATTCTTGTGCGTAGGTCTCGACAGTGACATCAAAAAATTGCCGGCACACCTGCTTGGCTGTGATGACCCCATCTTTGAGTTCAACAAGGCTATCATAGACGCAACAGCGCAATACACAGTAGCATACAAACCAAACCTTGCCTTTTACGAGGCCGGTGGCGTAAAGGGTTGGATAAGCTTCGAGAAGACCGTAAACTACATAAAGGAGAACTACCCCGAAATCTTCATCATTGCAGATGCAAAGCGTGGCGACATCGGTAACACATCGTCACTCTATGCACGCTCATTCTTCGAGGAGATGAAGGTAGACTCAATCACCGTAGCCCCATATATGGGCGAGGACAGCGTAAAGCCATTCCTTGCATACGAGGGAAGTTGGGTTATAGTCCTTGCACTCACATCCAACCCGGGCTCACACGATTTCCAGTTGACAAAAGACGAGAACGGCACAATGCTCTTTGAGAAGGTGCTTGCGACATCAAAGAACTGGGGAAGCGACGAGAATATGATGTATGTTGTCGGTGCGACACAGGGCAAATCATTTGAGAACGTGCGCAACATTGTCCCCACACACTTCCTGCTTGTTCCGGGCGTGGGCGCACAGGGCGGTTCGCTTGAGGAGGTCTGCAAATATGGTATGAACGACGATTGCGGATTGCTGGTGAATGCAAGCCGTGCCATCATCTTTGCCGACAGCAGCGAGAACTTTGCAAACGTGGCTGCAGAGAAAGCCGCCGACTACCAGAAGCAGATGGAGAACGAGCTCAAGCAGAGAAACATCATTTAACACGCACGATACACTCAAAACACACTTTTTTGTATAAAAACAGCTACGATATTCAGACTTAATGACTATCTTCGCGTTAACACAAACAAAAAAAGCCCTGATAGGATATGAAATTTACGGCAAAACAGATTGCCTCTTTCATCAACGGAGAGGTAGTCGGCGATGAGAACGCCGAAGTATATACATTTGCAAAGATTGAGGAGGGAACTCCCGGAGCATTGTCATTCCTTGCAAACCCCAAATACACCGACTACATATACAGCACACGTTCATCGGTTGTGCTGGTGAACCGTGACTTTGAGCAAAAAGGCGAAATAGCAGCAACACTCATCAAGGTAGACAACGCATATCAGAGCCTTGCCACACTAATGATGATGTACGAGTCGAGCAAGCCGAAGAAACAGGGAATAAGCTCGCTTGCGTCAATTGCCAAGAGTGCAAAAATTGGCGACAACTGTTACATTGCGCCTTTTGTAGTAATTGGCGAAGATTGCGAGATTGGCGACAACTGCTACATCCACGACGGTGTTTCCATCGGTGACGGTGCCAAGATTGGCAACAACACCCTGCTCTATGCACACGTAACTGTATATCACGACTGCCGCATCGGCAACAACTGTATATTGCACAGCGGCTGTGTCATAGGTGCAGACGGTTTCGGTTTTGCGCCGACGACAGACGGATACAACAAGATACCCCAGACCGGCATCGTTGTCATTGAAGACAATGTGGAGGTGGGAGCAAACACCTGTATCGACCGCGCCACAATGGGTGCAACAACAATACACAGCGGTGTCAAGCTCGACAACCTTGTACAGATAGCACACAACGACGAGGTTGGCAGCCACACAGCAATGGCAGCACAAGTGGGCATAGCCGGCTCTACCAAAATTGGCGAATGGTGTATATTCGGTGGCCAGGCCGGTGTTTCGGGTCACAGCACCATCGGCGACCGCACGACAGTAGGCCCACAGTGCGGAACACTCGGCAGTCTCAAGAGCGGCCTCACCCTATTGGGTTCACCGGCAATGGATGCCAAAGATTTCATACGTGTGTCGGCCTACCTCAAACGTCTGCCCGAACTGGACAAGAAGATAAAAGAACTCACAAAAGAGCTTGATGCTTTAAAAAACAAATAACAGTATCTCTATGAATAAACAGAAGACACTTAACGGAAGTTTTTCTCTCTATGGTAAGGGACTGCACACAGGTCTTCACCTGACTGTAACATTCAACCCCGCACCCGAGAATTACGGATACAAGATACAGCGCATAGACCTCCCCGGAGAACCGATAATCGACGCTGTAGCCGAAAATGTCACAGAGACAACGCGCGGCACAGTCCTCACAAAAGGCGAGGCACGTGTAAGCACCATAGAGCACGCAATGGCGGCACTTTTTGCACTTGGCATAGACAACTGTCTTATGCAGGTCAATGGCCCGGAGTTCCCCATCCTTGACGGAAGCGCAAAATACTACGTCGAGAATATTGAACGTGTGGGAGTAAAGGTGCAGAATGCAGAAAAAGATGTTTTTGTAATAAAATCAAAGATTGAAATAAAGGACGAGCGCACAGGCAACTCAATAATCATTCTTCCCGACGAGAAGTTTAGCCTGAATGTGCTTGTACACTACGACAGCGACATACTCTTCAACCAGTACGCGACATTGGAGGATATGGAGGATTTCAAGGACGAAATCTCATCAAGCCGAACATTTGTCTTTGTACGCGAGCTTGAATCTCTGCTCAATCTTGGACTCATCAAAGGCGGTGACCTCGACAACGCAATAGTAATATATGAGCGCGAGATGCCACAAGAGAAATATGACCAGTTGACCGATATTCTTGGCGTGCCACGAATGGACGCAAAGAAACTGGGCTATCTGAACCACAAGCCTCTTGTCTGGAACAACGAGCCGGCACGCCACAAACTGTTGGATATAATAGGTGACCTTGCCCTCATTGGCAAGCCACTGCAAGGACGCATCATTGCAACCTGCCCCGGTCACACCATCAACAACAAGTTTGCGCGTGCTATGCGCAAGATTATACGCGAGCACCAGATACAGGCTCCAATCTACGACCCGAACCGCGAGCCTGTCATCGACATCAGACGAATAAAGCAACTGCTCCCCCATCGTAGCCCAATGCTGCTCATTGACAAGGTGACAGAAATTGGTTCCGACTACATTGTAGGTGTAAAGAATGTTACAATGAACGAGCCATTCTTTACCGGGCATTTCCCCGACGAGCCAATTATGCCGGGCGTATTGCTTGTCGAGGCTATGTCGCAATGCGGAGCATTGTTCATCCTCAACCAGTTGGAAGAGCCCGCAAAGCACTCTACCTATTTTGTCAAGATAGACAAGATTGTCTTCCACAAGAAGGTTGTGCCCGGCGACACACTCATTATGAAGGTTGAGCAGACAGCGCCGCTCCGTCACGGTCTTGCAGTTATGAAAGGCTATCTGTTCGTAGGCGAAAAACTTGCAGCAGAAGCATCTTTCATTGGACAGATAACAAAGAATAAGGAATAATACAAATATCAATCACTACAATATGACTAATCCACTATCATACATACACCCCGGCGCAAAAATCGGTGAGAACTGTATCATCGAGCCATTTGTATACATCGAGGATAATGTTGTCATTGGCGACAATTGTCACATTATGGCACACTCATCAATCCTCAGCGGCACACGAATGGGCAACAACAACAGGGTCTTTCACGGAGCTGTTGTCGGCGGAATACCACAGGACCTCAAATTCGTGGGCGAAGATACAACACTTGAGATTGGTGACAACAATACAATACGTGAGAACGTTACTCTTAACCGAGGAACAGCATCAAAAGGCAAGACCGTAATTGGCAACAACAACCTCTTTATGGAGAACTGCCACATCGGACACGACAGCGTGGTCGGCAACAACTGCATCATCGGAAACTCGACAAAGATTGCCGGTGAGGTTGTGATAAACGACTTTGCAATCCTCAGTGCCTGTGTGCTCGTGCATCAGTTCAGCAACCTTGGCAGACATATTATGGTGCAGGGCGGCAGCAAAATATCAAAAGATATACCACCGTTCGTCATTGCCGGACGCGAGCCGGTGCACTACTGTGGCGAGAACATTGTAGGCTTGCGCCGCCGTGGTTTCTCAAACGACACAATCAACGGCATACACAACACCTATCGTCTCATTTACGAAGGAACTGTCAGTGCCGGTATTGCAAAGGTAAAAGAGACAATGCCTATGACTCCCGAGATTGAAGAGATTATAGACTTTGTAGAGAATGTATCAAAAAGAGGTATCATTGGAAAATAAACGACACTATGGTATACAAATTCAGACTATTATCGGACGAAGTAGACAATTTCAGAAGAGATATTGAAATTGACTCAGAGGCAACCTTCTTTGAACTTCACAAGGCAATCCTTGACTCGGTAAACTACCCCGACGACCAGATGACCTCATTCTTCATCTGCAACGACCGTTGGGTGAAGGAGGTTGAGATAACACTCGAAGATATGGGCGGTATGTCCGAAGAAGAGAGCTACGTGATGGCAGACACCGTTATAGGCGACATCATCGAGGAAGAGAAACAGAAATTGGTGTATGTGTTCGACCCGCTCGGCGACCGTGTTTTCTATATGGAGCTCAGCAAGATAGAGTTCGGCAAAGACATCAATGAGCCGATATGCACAAAATCAGTGGGTGAAGCTCCTGCACAGATGCTTAACTTTGACGAGCTGATGAACAAAGCTCCAATAGTTGAAGCATCGGACGACATCAATGAGGACTTCTATGGCAGCGACAGCTACAACGAGGACGACCTCGACCCCGATGGCTACGGCATTGGCGACATTGCAGACATCAGTTCCATAGACGACCTTTACTAATCAATTGCATCAAGGAGCGAAACAATGAATAGCCTTGTTGTACTTATAGGCCCTACGGCAGTTGGCAAGACTGCAACAAGTTTTGCCATTGCCGAGGCTTTTTCTTGCCCCATAATCTCGGCCGACTCGCGCCAGATGTACCGCGGAATGGAGATAGGTACAGCAATGCCGACTAAAGAGGAACTTGCACAGCACAAGCACTACTTTGTAGGGCAACTCGCTCCCGGAGATTATTACAGCGCAGCGCGCTACGAAGCCGATGTGCTTGAACTACTTGAAAAGGAGTTCCCCAACCACCCTGTAATGCTGCTCACAGGCGGCTCAATGATGTACATCGATGCAGTGTGTAAAGGCATTGACGATATTCCCACCGTCGACGAGGAGACGCGCGCAATGGTTATAGAAAAGTACAACCGCGAGGGATTGGAGAGCCTTGCAGCAGAGTTGCGCTTTCTCGACCCCGAATACTACAGTGAGGCCGACATCAAGAACCCCAAACGTGTTATGCACGCATTGGAAATCTGCTATATGACGGGCAAGAAGTACAGTTCTTTCCGCACACGCACCCAAAAACAGCGCCCATTCAACATAATAAAAATTGGCCTGCGCCGCGACCGCGAGGAGCTCTATGAGCGCATCAACCGCCGTGTGGATATGATGATAGAACAGGGACTTGTTGAAGAGGTAAAACAATTCACCCACCTCAAGGAGCATAATTCACTGAACACTGTCGGATACAAGGAGATTTTCAAATACCTCGACGGCGAGTGGACACTGGATTTTGCCATTGAGAAAATAAAGCAGAACACACGCATATACTCACGCAAACAGGTAACGTGGTATCAGAAGGACGAGGAAATCAAATGGTTCCACCCCGATGACATCAAGGGCATATTGAGTTATATAGGAAAAAGGGGCTCAGTAGAAATTTAGTGTGAGTATATAGTATCTTTAATTGGAAGGATTGGATCAGTGGCAAACCATTATTGGCTTCGTTTTTTGCTCGCCATAACATTCTACGGCAGTCCTCAACCTTAATTGTTCACTTGCATTTTCTTCAAGTCTTTCTTTCATCTACTTTCGTCGCGCGAACCAACGGTCGCCGCCCGAAGGGGCTAAAGGCAAAGTAGCAAAGCGCCCGGCAGAGACAAAATCAGTCGTTTGTTCCTTCTGCTCGCGAGTTGCTTTGCAACATCCCTCGGCCAAACTGGGTGCTAAAGCACACTCCTTTGGGGAGCTAAAGCTCCCGTCGTCGCAAACATTGCTCGCCCGCAAT
>JAFYWV010000064.1 GCA_017546505.1 Bacteroidaceae bacterium | reverse complement strand
GTGCTCTTTGCCAAAGTTGTCGGGTCCTGGGTTGAATGCGAGTGATATTCCAAGGTATAATAGGTAGATGAAAAAGGCTACCGTTAGCGCTCCCATTATGAATGAAAACAGAAATTTCCACCACTTTTTGAATATGAGCAGGAATATCCATGACGTTATCAATGCCATGGATGTCAGGAGTATTGAAATTTCCCAAGCCATTGCCGTCCAAGACGATGCTGTGATGGCAATGGAAAATATTGCTGCTGCAAAAAGCACGGGGAACAGCCACCAGAATCTATTGATAAAATTTTTCATAATTTTGTTTGTGTTTTAGTTGAGTAAACGCTCTTACAACCGGATTATTGCGTACTTTGAAGTTTTTAATCTTTTTTAACGGTACAGAATGTGTTCTTTGCACTCTTTATTTATAAGGTGGTTTTATTGCCATAATTCGCAAAAATTTTGTTATCTTCGCGGAAGATTTCTAAATTGGGAGTAATATAAAATTATAAAATAGATTTATGGCAACAGTTGATGACAAGAAAATCATCTTTTCGATGGTAGGCTTGAGCAAGACAATCAAGCAGACAAACAAACAGGTGTTGAAGAATATTTACCTCTCGTTCTTCTACGGTGCAAAGATTGGTATCGTGGGTATGAACGGTGCGGGTAAATCTACATTGATGAAGATTATCGCAGGTCTCGACAATGACTATCAGGGCAATGTGGTATGGTCACCCGGTTATTCGGTGGGTTACTTGCCACAGGAACCACACTTGCAGGATGGCAAGACCGTGATGGATTGCGTCAAGGAGGGTGTGCAGGCAACAGTCGATGCTCTTGCAGAGTATGAGGAGATAAATATGAAGTTCGGTTTGCCCGAGTATTACGAGGATGCCGACAAAATGAACGAGCTTTTTGCGCGCCAGGCCGAATTGCAGGATATCATCGATGCAACCGATGCGTGGAACCTTGAAAGCAAATTGGAGCGTGCTATGGCAGCCCTGCGTTGCCCGGCTCCCGATGAACTTGTTGACCACCTCTCGGGTGGTGAGCGCCGCCGTGTGGCTCTCTGCCGTCTGTTGCTCTCAAAGCCCGATGTGCTTTTGCTCGATGAGCCTACAAACCACCTCGATGCCGAGAGTATCGACTGGCTTGAGCAGCACTTGAACCAGTACGAGGGTACAGTAATTGCCGTTACCCACGACCGTTACTTTCTTGACGATGTTGCGGGTTGGATTCTTGAACTCGACCGTGGCGAGGGTATCCCCTGGCAGGGTAACTACTCATCTTGGCTCGACCAGAAGACAAAGCGTATGGAGCAGGAGGAGAAGAGCGCAAGCAAGCGCCGCAAGACTCTTGAGCGCGAGCTTGAGTGGGTGCGTATGTCGCCCAAGGCTCGTCAGGCAAAGGGTAAGGCCCGTTTGAACTCATACGAGCGTATGCTCAACGAGGACCAGAAAGAGCGCGAGGAGAAACTTGAAATCTTTATCCCTAACGGTCCACGTTTGGGTAACAAGGTTATCAATGCCGAGAATATCGGCAAGTCATTCGGCAGCAAGCACCTCTTCAGCAACCTCAACTTTATGTTGCCGCCTAACGGCATCGTGGGTGTCATCGGTCCTAACGGTGCCGGTAAGACAACCCTTTTCCGTATGATTATGGGTCTTGAGACTGCCGACGAGGGTACATTCGAGGTCGGCGAGACTGTGAAGATTGCTTACGTTGACCAGAACCACAAGGATATCGTTGCTGACAAGAGTGTTTATGAGGTTATGAGCCAGGGTAATGAACTTATGCGCTTGGGTGGCAAGGAAATCAATGTTCGTGCATACCTTTCACGTTTCAACTTCTCGGGTGCTGACCAGGAGAAGAAGTGCGGTGTGCTATCAGGTGGTGAGCGTAACCGTCTGCACCTTGCAATGGCACTGAAAGAGGGTGGTAACGTGCTTCTCCTTGACGAGCCTACCAACGATATCGACGTGAACACACTGCGTGCGCTTGAGGAGGGTCTTGAGAACTTTGCCGGATGCGCCGTTGTCATCAGCCACGACCGTTGGTTCCTCGACCGTATATGTACACACATCATCGCATTCGAGGGCGACGGAAACGTATTCAGCTTCGAGGGTTCATACTCTGACTATGAGGAGAACAAGATGCGCCGTCTTGGTATTGAGGAGCCGAAGAAGGTGCGTTACCGTAAGTTGATGGAAGACTAAGTCGATGTGTTCAAAACCGTTATTACTGCGTACGCAGTATTGTAAAATATCCTCATTTAGGTTTACTAAACTCCGGTATTTTTCAACACTGCAAGCCTTGTACTAACGGCTTTGAACGACATCTTGTATTGTTTTTTAAAAGGCTACTGACTGCGTTATGCTTGTTTCTTTAGTCAGTCATTTAGGTTCACTAAACTCCTGACTGCAGAAACTTCGCAAGCCTTGCCATTGAACCTTTTATACAATAAAGACGCTATCGGCCTTGTACTAACGGTTTTGAGCAACATCTTGAATTGTCGGTTTAAAAGGCCACCGACAACGTTACGCTTGTTTCGGTAGTAAGAATATTGTTTAATCCTTTTATAATAAACTATTGCAGCAATGATACCTATATTGTTATACATATTGTACAGGAAAAAAGGGAAAGCTATTTCCCGGGCTGCAAAGAGTATGCTCAGTAAGGCCAAGACGAAGAGGTTGTTGAAGAAGAGCGAAAAGATGTCGAGAATCGAAAATAAATCAAGGAGAAGACCATTGAAAAATGTGTATAATAAATTCAGAAATAGTAGACTCAATCGTAAGAGAGCTGGAAATAGACGACATCCGTAGTGCGTCTATACGCCAGATTGGAGCGGTGGTGCGTGCAGTAGAGGCGCGCACTGGGGTGGAATATGTACATTTTGAGATGGGTATTCCCGGTTTGCCGCCGGCCGAGGTTGGCGTGCGTGCAGAATGTGATGCGTTGCAGCGTGGTGTTGCTTCGGTTTACCCTATAATAGACGGCATTCCTGAACTCAAGAACGAGGCTTCGCGTTTTCTCAAGGCATTCGTGGATGCGGATATAAACCCGAATGGCTGTATCCCCACAGTTGGTTCTATGCAGGCATCGTTTGCATCGTTGATGCTTGCTTCGCAACTTGATGAAAAGCGCGACACAGTGCTCTACATCGACCCGGGATTCCCGGTGCAGAAGATGCAGGCACAGGTGATTGGTGTGAAGGTTGCGTCATTTGATATTGCAGAGCATCGTGGTGAAAAACTGGAGGAGAAGCTTGAAAGCTACTTTTCACAAGGAAATATTTGTGCGGTGCTTTATTCTTCGCCCAACAATCCCACCTGGATGTGTCTTAAAGAGGAGGAGCTTGAAATAATAGGTCGCTTGGCTACAAAGTATGACGTTGTGGTAATTGAAGACCTGGCTTATATGACAATGGATTTCCGTAGGGATATGAGCCGTCCGTTTGAACCTCCATTCCAACCGAGCGTGTCAAAATATACCGATAATTACATTCTGTTGATAAGTGCGTCAAAGATATTCAGCTATGCGGGGCAGAGGATTGCTGTTGCGTGCATTTCCGATGCTTTGTACAATAGTGCATACGATACGTTGAAACAGCGTTATGGCATAGCACGTTTCGGTGCGGCATTCGCGTATGTTTTTCTATACTCATTCTCATCGGGAGTGTCGCACTCGGCACAATGCGCGTTGGCTGCAATGTTCAAGGCTGCCTGTGACGGCGAATATGATTTCGTGGGTGATATAAAGGAGTATGCCGAACGCACTGCACGCATAAAGGATATTCTGCTGCGTAATGGTTTCAATATTGTCTATGACAAGGATGTCGATGAACCCGTGAGCGACGGTTTCTTCTTCACTGTCGGATATAAGGATATGGATGGTGGCGAGTTGTTGAAGGAGTTGCTCTATTATGGTGTGAGCGGCATTGACCTTGCAACTACCGGCGGAGAGCGCAAGGGTATCCGTGCCTGCTCGTCGAATATCAAACCTCATCATTATGCTTTGCTTGAGGAGAGATTGCGTTTGTTTAATGAAAATCATTGATTTATAATCTATCATATTATGAAAAAAATAGTGTTTGCACTGCTGTTGCTTATGAGCGTTTCTCTACAGGCTCAGGAGATTTCACTGATTCCCAAGCCTGCCGAGATGCATATTGACAAAGGCGAGTTTCTTTTCAAAGGGAAGGTTGTAATCTGTTATCCCGAAATTAAGGATAAGGAGATTAAGAGTGTTGTTGACAACTTTGTTGACGAACTTGAAACGGCAACAGGAGTGAAGCTCAAAAAGTCAACCCCAAAGAAAGAGAAAATGCACAATTTGGAGGTTACAAAGTACAGCCGGAAGGGTGATGCTCATATTGTCGTATACATTGACGAATATATGGCCGAAGAGGGGTATAAGCTCTCGGTAAAACCGGATAGGATAGACATCACTGCTGCAAAACCGGCCGGCCTGTTCTATGCTTTCCAGACATTGAAGCAGTTGATGCCACGCAATGTGATGGCCGGTGTGCGTGACGAGAGTGTCAAGGAGTGGAGTGTCCCCTGTGTCTTTATCGTAGATGAACCCCGTTTCTCTTGGCGAGGATTTATGCTTGACGAAGGACGTCACTTCTATGGCAAGGAGGAGATAAAAAAAATTATCGATGTGATGGCGGCTTATAAGATGAACCGCTTTCACTGGCACTTGACCGAGGACCAGGGCTGGCGCATCGAGATAAAGAAATATCCTAAACTGACAGAGGTTGGTGCTTGGCGCGACAGCAAGGTTTGTGCGTGGGGTGATGTGAAGCCCGACGGCATACGTTATGGAGGTTTCTACACTCACAAGGATATAAAGGAGGTTGTTGAGTATGCAAAAGAGCGTTTTGTGGAGATTATCCCCGAGGTGGATATTCCGGGACACTCACAGGCTGCTGTGGCTTCGTATCCTGAATTTTTGGCTTGTGACCCCGAGAATAAGCACGACGTGTGGTTGTGGCAGGGGGTATCGAACGATGTCATAAATGTAGCAAACCCACTCGCTGTGCAGTTTGCGAAAGATGTGATTGATGAACTCACAGAACTGTTTCCGTTCGGTTACATACATCTTGGCGGTGATGAGTGTCCGACCCACAAATGGGAGCGCAACAGCGATTGCCAAGCGCTACTAAAAGAAATTGGCTCTGAAAACTATCGTGATTTGCAGATACACTTCTACAAGCAACTGCTTGACCACGTTGCTCAGAAACCTACCGACAAACAGCGCAACCTTGTGTTCTGGAACGAGGTGCTGCACGGCAATACAGAACCTTTGGGGAAAGATATAACCATTATGGCGTGGATTGGTGCCGACGGCGCTGCTAAGGATGCTGCTATGCGTGGAATGAATACAATCCTCTCTCCACAGATTCCATATTACATCAATCGCAAGCAGGCAAAACTGCCAACAGAGCCCCATTCACAGGGCTATGGCGATGAGACGGTCGAGCGCGTGTACAACTACAAACCTATGAATAATATTGCAGTGGAACTGCAACCCAAATACCTGGGTGTACAGGCTAATTTCTGGACGGAGTGGGTTGTTGAGCCTTCTGTGGTGCAGTATCTTATGCTGCCTCGTTTGGCTGCAGTTGCCGAGGCCGGATGGACTCCTGCAGAACTCCGCAATTATGGCGATTTTGTAGACCGTATGCAGGGTGAAGCAAAATTTTATCAGTTGAAAGGGGTTGATTACGGAAAGCATATTTTCAAGTAAAAAATAATTGATATTCTTTTAAGCGACAGGTTGTTTGTTTTACAGCACTGTCGCTTTTTTATATTTTTATTAATCGGTTGTTATTTAACTGCTTATTTGTGTTTGATTAAATTGTTTCATATCACACTCTGTTAAAGGTTGTTTAATTGAAATTTATTTACAAATATTCATTGTTTCCAAAAACTGGATATTTGTTGTTGACTTTGCTCTTGAGGGGTCGTTTGAATTTTATACGCGCCTTGTTATTATATATATAACGATTTTTCGTTTTTTATTCGTATATTTGCAAATTGAATTGCCGCAAACCGCCGTAACGGCTTTCCCGGCTTGCATTTTTTTGAAAAGAAACAGATTACATATATGGAGAAAATCAGAAATTTTTGCATTATTGCTCACATCGACCACGGTAAATCGACCTTGGCCGACCGTCTGCTTGAAACAACAAAGACCATAAACGTTACCGAGGGACAGATGCTCGACAATATGGACCTCGAAAAGGAGCGCGGTATCACCATCAAGAGCCACGCAATACAGATGGAGTATATGTACAAGGGCGAGAAGTATATTCTCAACCTCATTGACACTCCGGGACACGTCGATTTCTCGTACGAGGTGTCACGTTCAATTGCTGCCTGTGAGGGTGCGTTGCTTGTAGTGGATGCCACACAGGGTGTTCAGGCACAGACAATCTCAAACCTTTATATGGCGGTTGACCACGGATTGGAGATAATCCCGGTGGTGAACAAGTGTGATATGATAAATGCTATGCCCGAGGAAGTTAAGGACGAGATTATAGACCTGATTGGATGTGACAGAGAGGATATCATTGAGGCATCGGGAAAGACTGGTCTTGGTGTCGAAGATATATTGAATGCCGTTGTTGAACGTGTTCCTGCTCCGGTCGGTGACGAAGAAGCACCGTTGCAGGCGCTCATCTTTGACTCTGTGTTCAACTCATTCCGTGGCATCATCGCATATTTCAAGATTACAAACGGTGTGTTGCGTAAAGGCGACAAGGTGAAGTTCTTCAACACCGGCAAGGAGTATGATGCCGACGAAATCGGTGTGTTGAAAATGGACCTGTGTCCTCGTCAGGAGTTGCGTACCGGTGATGTGGGTTACATCATATCAGGAATCAAGACATCACGCGAGGTAAAGGTGGGTGATACAATCACGCACATTGCTCGTCCTTGCGAGAAAGCCATCTCCGGTTTTGAGGAGGTGAAGCCGATGGTCTTTGCCGGTGTATACCCGATTGATGCCGAGGATTATGAGGATTTGCGTGCATCGCTTGAGAAATTGCAGCTCAACGATGCCTCGTTGACATTCACCCCCGAGTCGTCTGCTGCACTGGGCTTTGGTTTCCGTTGCGGTTTCCTTGGCCTGTTGCATATGGAGATTGTTCAGGAGCGTCTCGACCGCGAGTTCGATATGAGCGTCATCACAACCGTTCCCAATGTTTCGTATATGGTGTATGACAAGCAGGGCGAAGTCAAGGAGGTGCACAACCCCGGTGGAATGCCCGACCCGACACTTATCGACCACATTGAAGAGCCGTATATAAATGCAAGTATCATTACACGTGCCGAGTATATCGGTCCTATTATGACGCTTTGCCTTTCAAAACGTGGCGAGTTGCTAAAGCAGGAGTTCATCACCGGTAACCGCGTGGATATACGTTTCCTGTTGCCGCTTGGCGAGATTGTCATCGATTTCTATGACAAACTGAAGAGTATTTCAAAGGGTTATGCGTCGTTCGACTATCATCCGGCCGGCTTCAGAACTTCAAAGCTCATTAAACTTGATATTCTGCTCAACGGCGAACCTGTGGATGCCCTTTCAACACTTACACACGTTGACAATGCATACGGTCTTGGCCGTCAGATGTGTGAGAAATTGCGCGATTTGATTCCGAGACAACAGTTCGATATTGCTCTGCAGGCTGCCATAGGAACAAAAATCATTGCCCGCGAGACTATCAAGCAGGTGCGTAAGGATGTGACCGCGAAGTGTTATGGTGGTGACGTGTCGCGTAAGCGCAAGTTGCTCGAGAAACAGAAGAAGGGTAAGAAGCGTATGAAGCAGATTGGCAATGTCGAGGTTCCACAGAAGGCATTCCTTGCCGTGCTTAAACTTGATTGATGAGGGTTGCGATTTGCAACGATAGATGTAGAAACGAAAATTAGAGAGAATATGGGAATATTCAGTTTTTTTAGCAAAGAGAAAAAAGAAGTTCTTGACCAAGGACTTGCAAAGACAAAACAGAGCGTTTTCAGTAAAATAGCACGTGCCATTGCCGGCAAGAGCAAGATTGATGACGAGGTGCTCGACAATCTTGAGGAGGTGCTTGTTACATCGGATGTAGGTGTGGAGACGACGCTGAAAATCATAGACCGCGTGCAGAAGCGTGCCGCACGCGACAAATTTATGAACACCAACGAACTCAACAGGCTGCTCAAAGATGAGATAGCACAACTTTTGATGGAGAACAACACCGAGGATGGCGGAACATTTGACATCCCTACAACTCCCGGCAACCCCTATGTCATTATGGTTGTGGGTGTCAACGGCGTAGGAAAGACAACAACCATAGGAAAACTTGCACATCAGTACAAGAAAGCCGGAAAGAAGGTTTATCTTGGTGCTGCCGATACGTTCCGTGCTGCAGCAGTGGAGCAGCTTGTGGAGTGGGGACACCGTGCCGATGTACCTGTCGTCAAGCAGGGTATGGGCTCTGACCCGGCATCAGTGGCATACGACACACTCTCATCGGCCGTTGCCAATAATGCCGATGTGGTGATTATTGACACTGCTGGTCGTCTGCACAACAAGGTGGGACTGATGAACGAACTTACAAAGATAAAGAACGTGATGCAGAAGGTTGTTCCTGGTGCTCCAAACGATGTGATGCTTGTGCTCGATGGCTCGACAGGACAGAACGCCTTTGAACAGGCAAAACAGTTCACCAAAGCAACAGAGGTTACATCGCTTGCAATCACAAAGCTCGATGGAACAGCAAAGGGTGGCGTGGTTATAGGTATCAGCGACCAGTTCAAAATACCTGTGAAGTACATTGGCTTGGGCGAGGGTATAGACCATTTGCAGATTTTCAACCGCGAGGAGTTTGTCGATTCATTATTCGGATAAAAAGATGAAAAAGAACCGTGTAGATGTCATCACAATGGGGTGCTCAAAGAATCTTGTCGATTCGGAGTACCTTATGCGCCAGCTCCAGGAGTGTGGCTACGAAGTTACACACGATAGCGAAGAACCCTGTGGCGAGATTGCCGTAATAAACACCTGTGGTTTCATTGGTGATGCAAAGCAAGAGTCGATAAATATGATTCTTGAGTTTTGCCAACGCAAGGAAGAGGGCGATTTGAAGAGACTCTACGTAATGGGCTGTCTCTCGGAGCGTTATCTCGACGAACTTCGCGAGGAGATATCCCAGGTAGACAAGTTCTACGGAAAATTCAACTGGACCGAACTGCTTGTCGACCTGAAAGAGCAATACCGTGAGGAGTTGGCCTCGGAGCGTGTGCTGACAACACCGGGGCATTATGCCTACATCAAGATTTCCGAGGGATGTAGCCGCCGTTGTGCATATTGTGCGATACCCATCATAACAGGCGCACACAAGTCGCGTCCTATGGAAGATATTGTAGCCGAGGTGCGTGGTTTGGTGGCAAAGGGCGTGAAAGAGTTCCAGATAATTGCACAGGAACTAACGTTCTACGGGGTCGACCTCTACAAAAAACAGAGTATTGCCGAGTTGGTTGAGAGAATTTCTGATATTGAGGGCGTTGAGTGGATACGTCTGCATTACGCTTATCCAAGTAATTTCCCCTACGACCTTTTGCGTGTTATGAGGGAGAGAAAGAATGTCTGTAAATATCTTGACATTGCATTGCAGCACGTCAGCACAAAGATTTTAAAGAAGATGCAGCGTAATGTCACAAAGGAAGATACTTATGCGCTTGTACAGCGAATGCGCGACGAGGTACCGGGTATCTGTCTGCGCACAACGATGATGGTGGGCTTTCCCGGTGAGGGAGAGAAGGAGTTTGAGGAGCTCATTGAGTTCGTGAAGTGGGCAAAGTTTGACCGTCTTGGCGCTTTTGCCTATTGCGAGGAAGAGGGAACATTCGCAGCCGACAACTACAAGGACAGCATATCCAAGAAAAAGAAACAGGAGCGTCTTGACCGCCTTATGGAGGTGCAGCAAAGGATATCCACACGTCTGAACGAGGCAAAGACCGGAAACATTTATAAAACAATAATCGACAGAATAGAAGGCGACTACTACGTTGGCCGCACCGAATTCGACTCGCCCGATGTCGATACCGAAGTGCTTATAAACATCAACGATGGAAAACTTGTAGTAGGAGATTTCTACAATGTGCGCATAACAGATGCCACAGAATTCGACCTTATGGGCAGGGTTGAGGAATAAAACGTTTATCATAGTTGAAGCAACAATATGAACAACAAGGAATTTATCACCAGATTGGCAAAGAAGTGCAATATATCGGCTGCCGATGCCGGTACTAATGTCGATGCACTTGTGGGGCTTATGACAGAGTGCCTGAAAGAAAACGACCAGATAAATGTCTCGGGATTTGGTATTCTTGAGGTCAAGATGCGCAACGAGAGACTGTCGGTAAACCCAAAAACAGGACAACGTTTTTTGGTTCCGCCTAAAATTGTTCCGGCATTCAAACCAAGTAATAAGCTGAAGGATAAATTCAAATAATTTTAAGGGATAGAGCTATGGATGCAAAATTGAACCAATCCGATTTGATTTCGTTGTTGGCGAAGGAAAATAGTATCTCTGTCGCTAAAGCCGAACTTTTTACAAAGAATTTCTTTGACCTTATAATTGAGGGCTTGGAGCAGGATGGCATTGTAAAGATTAATGGCTTTGGAACATTCAAGATTACCGATGTCGCAAGCCGTGGCAGCGTGAATGTGAACACCGGAGAAAAGATTGAGATTAAAGGACACCGAAAATTGACTTTTCTGCCGGCTGATGCACTCAAAGACAATGTCAACCAGCCTTTTGCAATGTTCGAGCCCGTGGAGGTCGATGAAACATATCAGCCCGATGCTGCAAATGATGTTGAGGCGGATGATATTGTTGATGTTGCAGCCGATGAAAATATTGAGCCTGTTGAAGAAAAGTTGCAGAATGTTGCCAATGAACCAATGACCGTTGAAGAGGTTGCCGAGGAGGGCGTTGGGAATGCTGTTGAAACTGTTGAAACAGTTGAGGTTGTTGAAACTGTTGACGATATCGCAGCACCCGAAGAGGATAATGCCGTATCGGCCGAAGCACCTGTAGAGGGAACGGCAGCAGAGGTGTGCCGTGAGGAAACTGATGCAGAGGCTGCGTTGCCCGAAGAAGAAAAAACCGTTGCAGAACCTCTGGCTGTTGCGGTGCAGGAGAGACCAACCGAGCCGGTAATGGTACACATTCCCAAGAAAAAGAGTGCAGAAGAAAAACAGACAACCCCACGTGGCAAGAGAAAAGGCGTGTGGAGTATCGTTCCATTGCTCATAATTGCATTGGCAGTTGTGTTTATTCTTGTCAACAGAATGGAGAAGGATAATGCAATCGTGGCTGACAGCAACGATGCAAATATTGTCAACACCCCGGCATCTGTATCGGGTTCTTCTACCGGCAGCAAAGCACCTGAATTTGTCGCAGGCACAGCCAAGAGTGACAGTGACGTAACGTTACCTGTTGCCGTTGAGGAGAAAACAGTTGCCGAAGAAAAGAGCGTGGGCATAGATAATATTGAGAATACCATTACAGCGAACGTTGCTGCCGATGAACCACAGGTGCCCGGGGAATACGTATTTGTTATGGTCGATGAGCTTGCTTCATCAAGTCTGAAGAGCATAACGCTTGCCGACACCTTGTTATATATTGCCGATGGCGAGCTCGCGCAACACACTGTTGCTCACGACGAGACTTTGACAAAGATTGCAAAGCAATATTTCGGAGACAAGAAACTGTGGCCATACATTGTTAAATATAATAATATAAGTAAGCCCGATGATTTATGCCGTGGAATGTTGATTTCTATTCCACGTTTGATGCCAAGAAGATAAACGCTTAACGTTAAAGTATGTTTAACGCTAACAATGGTTAAATCTATTTTAATGAATTTAACATAAAAGTAGCTTTCTTGGTTGTAATTTTGTCCAATAATAAAACAAAAAAATACAAAATAGAATTATGAGTGCAACAATTGACATTCGTGAACTGAACGAGAAGATAGAAAGGCAGAGTGCCTTCGTTACTAATCTGCAAACCGGTATGGGGCAGATTATCGTAGGACAGAAGCATTTGGTGGAGTCATTGCTGATTGGTTTGTTGTCCGACGGTCACATACTGCTCGAGGGTCTGCCGGGCTTGGCAAAAACCCTTGCCATAAAGACTTTGTCTGAACTTATTGATGCTGATTTCAGCCGTATACAGTTCACCCCCGACCTTCTACCTGCCGATGTTGTGGGTACAATGGTATACAGCCAGAAGAGTGAAGACTTCAAGGTGAAACAAGGCCCGGTCTTTGCCAATTTTGTATTGGCCGATGAGATTAACCGTGCACCGGCAAAGGTGCAGAGTGCTCTGCTCGAGGCTATGCAGGAGCGTCAGGTGACAATTGGCAAGGAGACATTCAAGTTGCCCGAACCTTTCCTTGTGATGGCTACACAGAACCCCATTGAACAGGAGGGTACATACCCTCTGCCCGAGGCACAGGTTGACCGTTTTATGCTCAAGGTGATTATCGGTTATCCCGAACTCTCAGAGGAGAAACGCATCATACGCCAGAATATTACCGGTGAGAAAATTGAGGTAAGACCTCTGCTTAAACCGGCAGACATCATTGAGGCGCGTAAGATAGTACGTGAGGTGTACATCGATGAGAAAATAGAGCAGTACATTGCCGATATTGTCTTTGCGACACGTTTCCCCGACAGGTATGGAATGAGGGATATGAAGGATTACATCTCTTTCGGTGCATCGCCACGTGCATCAATCAATCTTGCCCTTGCAGCACGTGCATACGCTTTCATCAAGCGTCGTGGCTATGTTATCCCCGAGGATGTTCGTGCCATTGCACACGATGTTCTGCGTCATCGCATTGGCTTGAGCTACGAAGCTGAGGCAAATAATCTGACAACAGATGAGATTGTCAGCCGCATATTGAATAGCGTTGAAGTGCCCTAATTAAGAAAAAGTTTTCTGATATGGAGACAAGTGAACTAATCAAAAAGGTTCGCAAGATTGAAATAAAGACTCGAGGTCTTTCGCACAATATCTTTGCCGGACAGTATCACTCGGCCTTCAAAGGACGTGGTATGTCTTTCAGCGAGGTGCGCGACTATCAATATGGCGACGATGTGCGCGATATTGACTGGAATGTCACAGCGCGTTTCAACAAGCCTTTTGTCAAGGTCTTTGAAGAGGAACGCGAACTCACTGTGATGCTCCTTGTCGACCTCTCGGAGAGCCTTGACTTTGGAACATCGCTCCGCACAAAACGTGAGATGCTTGCCGAGATTGCAGCGACAATAGCATTTGCTGCAATACAGAACAACGACAAGATTGGTGTGATATTCTTCACCGACAGGGTCGAGAAGTTCATTCCGCCACAAAAGGGCCGTAAGCACATTCTCTACATAATCCGAGAACTTCTCAATATTGAACCAGAGAGCAAAAAGACTGACGTCAAAGTGCCATTGGAATTCCTTACCAATGCTCTGAAAAAGAGGTGTACGGCATTTATGTTGAGTGATTTCATTTGCACCGGTGATTACAGCAATGCAATGACAATCGCCAACAGAAAGCACGATCTTGTGGCCATACAGGTGTATGACCGCAGGTTGGCCGAACTGCCTGATATCGGTTTGATAAAGGTGCGCGACGCTGAGAGTGACAATGAGATGTATATCGATACATCATCCCGTAAAGTACGTGAGGCACAACACGCTTGGTGGATGAAGCAGAGCGAACAGTTGAAGAATACTTTGCAGAGAAGTCGCGTCGACTATGTCTCTGTACGCACCGACCAGGATTATGTAAAGGCTCTGATGGCTCTCTTTGCACAACGTAGTTGACACATTGCTTGAAAAGCAGAATTGACAGATGAAAAAGATATTATCATATATAACAGTGACCATTCTTCTCTTTATGGTACAGCCCGTAAAGTCACAGAATGTACTTTTTAACGCCTATTTCGATTCGCTTTATGTCGAAACGAAAGAGATGCGCATTGGTGAGCACGTCAAGTTCACGCTCGAACTGAGCGTCGACAGCGGCTATAACGTGGAGATGTTGATTCCTGATGCTTTGACCCCCGACATTGAGGTGCTCGACAAGAAGACATCAAAGACCACAGATACCAAAGGGCGTGAAACATACAGAAGCGAGTGTATAATAACCTCGTTTCTCGATACTCTGCAAACAATTCCCCCATTAATTGCTCAGGTGAATGATGATGAGTATTACACCAATCCAACAGGGTTGCTTGTCAACAGTGTGCCCATAGATACTGTCAATCTAAAGAATATCAAAGGCTTCAGACCCGTGTGGGATGTAGAGCTTACCTGGAATGAGTATCGCGATGCCGTGTATCTGACTTTCCTGCTTGTGGTGCTGTTGGCACTTTTGACCTGGATAATTGTCCGATACATAAACAACAAACCGATAATACGCACCGTTAGGGTAAAGCCGCGTAAACCATCGCATTTTACGGCATTGCAGAAGATGGACGAGATAAAAAGCGACAACACACTGCACGGCGAGGAGAGTGTAAAGGATTATTATACCAGGTTGACCGATGCCCTTCGTGAGTATATGTACAACCGATATAAGTTCAACGCTGCAGATATGACAACAAGCGAGATTATTGAAAATCTTTTGCGTTTCAATGACCGCGAGGCAATCAAGGAGGTGAAGGAGATACTCGAGGTTGCCGACTTGGTGAAGTTCGCAAAGATGAAGCCTTCGTTGAACGAGAACGACCGTAATATGCTCTATGCCATAGACTTTGTCAATGCTACAAAGGATGTCGAGGAGGAGAACCTAAAGCCTGTAGAAGAGAAGATTGTCAATGAACGTTCATTGGTGCAGAAACGTTGGCTCATAGCCTCTATAGTCGCAGTGTTGTGCGTTCTTGTCGCTGTTGCAGCGCTGTTGATAACAGACCTTGGTTATATGTTAGGCTAATAGTTTTTGAGATATGCATTTTACCAGATTCATATACCTTTTGCTTTTTATACCGCTCATAGCATATATAGTGTGGTATATACTAAGGGGCAGGAAAATATCGCCTTCGATGAAAGTGTCTACAACCTTGCCCTTCAACAAAGAGTTGAGAACCTATAAGAATTACCTCATTCACCTGCCCCTGGCTTTGAGGATGCTGGCGCTTACAATGCTGGTGCTGGTGCTTATGCGCCCCGTTGCTACCAACAGCTGGAGCGAGGAGCAGGTTGAGGGTATCGACATTATGCTTGCAATGGACGTATCAACGAGTATGTCGGCTGTCGATATACAGCCCAATCGCATTGATGTTGCAAAGGATGTTGCCTCGCAATTTGTGTCGGGTCGTAAGAATGACAATATCGGATTGACACTTTTTGCCGGCGAGAGCTTTACACAGTGCCCCCTGACAATTGATTATGGCAGCGTGTTGAGCCTTATCAACAAGTCGGGAATAGAGTATGCTGCAAGCGGTTTGCTCAAGGATGGAACAGCAATCGGTTTGGGTATTGCAAACGCTGTTTCACGCTTAAAAGACAGCAAGGCAAAATCCAAAGTCATAATCCTGCTCACAGACGGCTCAAACAACAGCGGTGAAATAACACCCGAAGATGCAGCCCGCATAGCCAAGGAGTATGGCATAAGAATATACACCATCGGGTTCAGAACAGACAAGGAGATTGTGCAGACACCATACGGTATGCTTGACAATTCAGAGTTTGACGAGAAGACTTTGAGGTCGATAGCATCTGTTACCGGTGGTGAGTATTTCCGTTCATCCAGCAAAGAGAGCCTTGTGAACATATACAGAGAGATTGACCAACTTGAACGCACTAAACTCGAGATAAAGCATTTTGGCGACCAGGAGGAGAAATTTATGATTTTTGCACTCATTGCAGTGGTGTCGCTGATGCTTGAGATTTTGTTGCGCAATACAATATTGAAGAGAATTCCTTAAAGAAACATTACAGGTATGAAATTTGCAACTCCGGAATATTTATATCTTCTTTTTCTTGTTCCATTGGCTATTGTCATATACAAATATGCCTGTTACAGAAGAAATAGAAACATCAAACGCTATGGCGACCCACAGCTTGTGAGCAGGCTGATGCCATCACATTCGGCAAAGCGCTCGAGCCTGCTTTTCTGGATACCGTTGCTTGCTATGGCTCTGATAGTTGTAGCATTGGCACGTCCACGCTATGGCAAAGGAAAGACAACTGTCACCACACGGGGTGTAGAGTTGGTGGTTGCGCTCGATATTTCAAATTCAATGTTGGCCGATGACATATATCCCAACAGGCTCGAAAAGGCAAAAAGGCTAATCAAGCGTCTTGCCGAGCAACTGAAAGGAAACAAGATAGCCTTGGTTGTCTTTGCCGGGGATGCTTTTGTGCAATTGCCGATAACAGACGACTTTATCTCTATCGAGATGTTTCTTGAAAGTGTTTCAACCAATCTTGTTTCAAGACAGGGTACGGATATTGGAGCTGCTATAAACATCGCTTCGAGATGCTTCACACCAAATGACAAGATTGGCAAGGCTATTGTTCTTATTACGGACGGCGAGAACCACGAGGGTGGTGCAGAGGAGGCTGCGCAAAAGGCTGCCGAAAGTGGCAAGAAGGTTTTTATCCTCGGTATTGGTACAACAAAGGGTGGACGTATTCCCTTGCAAGGTGGCAATTTCCTGCGCGACCGTGAGGGGCAGGTTGTTGTCTCTAAACTAAACGAGGAGATGGCAATGAACATTGCAAAGGCCGGCAACGGTATGTATCTGCAAGTGGACAATACCAACGAGGCACAGAAAATTCTCTCGGACCAGCTCGACCGTATGACAAAGGACGAGACAACCACAGACGTGTACACAGGTTACAATGAGCTGTTCATATATCCGGCAACACTGGCATTTATCCTTTTGCTCCTGGATTTTATATTGGTTGCTATGGCCGACATAAAAAGCCGAAAGAAAATTAATAACGAAAAATAACAGGTTTTGAGATATGAGCTTTGACAAAATGAAATATATTTATATATCTGTTGTTGCAGTTGTTGCTGCAGCAACGTTATATGTGACATTTTCACTTATAAAGGATGGCACGCCAACTGTCAAGAGCCAGAATGAGTATCTTGTAGAGGCTAACAGACTGCACGCTGACAGTCTCTTTGAAGAGGCTGTAGAGCCGTATATGAAAGCTTGTGCTTTCAATGAGCAGCAGAGCCTTGCCAATTACAACGCTGCCACAAACTCAATTATGAAGAACTATGGCCAGTTGAGCAAAGTGTTCAACGAAGAGGGGTATCAACTTGACGGGGCTGTAGACTCGGCATTGGTCGATGCTACAAAACTGCTCGACAATGCAGGCAAGGAACAACCGGACACGGCAAGATATTCATCAATATATCAGAATATTGGAGTAACCGAACATATGCGCAATAATCTTGATGCTGCAGCCGAGGCCTATAAAGAGGCTTTGCGCAAGAACCCTGCAGACGAGGATGCCCGTTACAATCTTGCAGTTATTCTGCACCAGAAAAAGAATGAACAGCAGAACCAACAGCAGCAACAGCAAGATAAAGAGCAGCAACAGCAGCAAGAGGAGCAACAAGACCAGCAGGATAAAGAGCAACAGGAACAGCAGGAAAAACAGAAAGAAGAACAACAGAATAAGGAACAACAAGAGCAGGAGCAACAGAATCAGCAGCAGCAAGAGAAGGAAGAAAACCAGGCTCAGCAACAACAGGGTGAGCAACAGGAGGAGAAAGAGAAGATAGAGCAGATGCTGAAGGCTCTGATGCAGGATGAAAAAGAGATAAGGGAGAAAATGGAAGAGGCCGAAAAGGTGAATGTAAAAGCCGGTGGCATTGAAAAGAACTGGTAACAGAGATTTTTGTAAACAAAGAAGAATATATATCAATGAAGAGGATATTATTGTCGACACTATTATTTATAACCACAATCTTTGCGGCTTTCGCACAAGAAGTTTCATTTGTGGCATCTGCTCCAAAATCGGTAGTAGTTGGTAGACGTTTCAATCTTAGCTATGAGGTAAACACAAAAACCGACGGACAGCCCACCATAGCCGAGGTTGATGGTCTAAGGATATTGTCTGGCCCACATCACTCTACATTCAGCAGTATGCAGAATGTGAATGGCAGGGTAACATCAAAGCAGACAATTACATATACATATATTGTCGTTCTTGACAAAGAGGGCGAGGTTACAATCCCCGGAGCATCGGTCATTGTCGATGGGAAAAATCTTGTATCCAACCCGCTTACAATAAAAGTCCTGCCCGAGAGTCAATCCTCGGCTGCTTCATCTCAGCAAAGTGGCGGTAGAGGCGCAACGTCAAGACAGGTCGGAAACTCGGGAACAAACATTTCAAATGATGACCTCTTTATCTTAGCCACAGTCAACAAGACAAAGGTGTATGACCAGGAGGCTGTGCTATTGACATACAAGGTTTACACTGATGTAAATCTTGTTAATCTGGATAATCCGGCTCCCGACCTCAAAGGATTTAATATTCAGGAGGTTGAACTTCCTCAACAGCGTCAGTTTGAACTGGAACATTACAATGGCCGCAATTATAATATGATGGAGTGGCGAAAATTTGTGCTTTTTCCACAAGAGAACGGAGAATTGGAAATTCCGTCTATGGAGTACGAGGCCGTTGTTGCAGTGCAGACTCGCCGCACTATGGACCCGTTTGAAATGATGTTCAATGGCGGTTATTCATACGTGGAGGTCAAGAAGAAGATAAAATCTAACAGGGTGGTGATAAATGTCGAAAAGCTCCCGGCCGACAAACCAAGAGGTTTCTCGGGGGCGGTAGGACGTTTTTCAATCAACAGCAGCATCAGCAGCAACAAACTCAAGTCGAACGAGGAGTTCACGTTGAAGGTAACAGTAAAGGGTGATGGCAATATGAAACTGATGGGCGACCCTGTTGTGGAATTCCCATCGGAGTTTGACGTATATGACCCAATCATCACCAACAAATACAAGCTCACAAACAGGGGCTTTGCCGGTGAAAAGATATATGAGTATGTGGTGACACCGCGCACAGCCGGGGTCTTCACACTCCCTGCAGCCAGATTTACATACTTTGACACAGCTACCGACAGTTACAGAACAGTTGAAAGCAAAGAGTACACCATTGAGGTTGAAAAGGGTGCTGCCCCGGCAATGCAATCGGGCAATGTGTATGTGGTGAAAGAGGAGGGCAAATTGTTGGCAAATGATATACGTTATATCAAATTGGGAGAACTGCAGGCTGTTGATGGCAGACTTTTTGCATCAACAACATATTACCTCCTGTATATAATCCCATTCATACTTTTTGTATCGGCATCAGTTGTTTACCGCAAGCGCGTGAAGGAGAGTGCTGATACAACACTCGTCAAAACCAAAAAAGCGAACAGTGTAGCAGTCAGACGTCTGAAGAAGGTTAAGACTCTGTTGAAAAATAATAGTGTAAATGAATTCTACGATGAGACATTGAAGGCTGTGTGGTATTATATGAGTGACAAGCTCAATATTCCTCTATCGCGCCTGTCAAAGGATAATATATCCAACGAATTGGAAAGACGCGGTTGCGACAGCGTGCTCATTGAAGAGCTTATGACGCTGCTGAATGAATGCGAGTTTGCGCGCTATGCTCCGGGCGACCCTGGTGCAACAATGGACAAGGTATACAAGATGGCCGTAGCAGTCATCAGTAAAATGGAAAATTCAATAAAGAAGTAATATGAAGAAGACGATATCTGTTTTTCTGCTTTTTATAATGCCGCTAATGGCCGTTTCACAGGAGAAAGCGGGTTACACAAAGGAACTTGCCGACAAGGCATACGCTGAGTCGCGCTTTGAGGAGGCCGCTGTGATGTATGAGGCTCTCATTGCAGAGCAGGGTACATCGTTGCCTTTGCTCTACAACCTTGGCAATGCCTATTACCGTTGCAATCAACCGGGCAAAGCCATATTGAACTATGAACGTGCATTGCTCATTGATGCAAATGACGAGGATACAAAAGCCAATCTTGAATATGTGCAGAGCAAGATTGTCGACAAGATTCCACAGGATGATATTCCTTTTTATGAAGAGTGGGGCAAGTCCTTTGCATCGCTTTTCTCTAAAGATGTATGGGGAGTTATTGGAGTAGTGGCGTTCTGGACAATGCTTGCAATGCTTTTTCTCTGCTTTGTCAAAGGTGGTGCGCGTAGTTGGGCTTCGGCAATTGCGGTAATCTCCCTCATTGTTACAATAATTGCCAATCTCTCGGCTTTCAGCCTCGGCAATAAGGCCGGTGATGTATCAGAAGGTGTCATACTCGATGAAATGGTTGTGGTTAAAAGTTCGCCCGACAGTTCAGGTACTGAGCTGACTAAAATACACGAGGGATTGAAAGTTGTAATTATTGACGACGCCTTGAGTGATTGGGTCAAGATTGAGGCCAACAACGGAAACAGGGTCGTGGGTTGGATTAAAAGTAAATCTATAGAACGTATATAAACAAAAGTTTAAAAGGGGATTTTGATGGACACAAACACAATAATAGACTTTGACAAATATCTTCTGCTGACCCTCAACGGCAGTGACTCCGTTTTTTGGGATGGTTGTATGAAGATTTATACTGCTACATCGACGTGGTTTCCTCTGATATTGGCTCTGATATTCCTGTTGGTAAAGAATAACCGTTTCAAGGATTTCCTGTTACTCGTTGTGGTTATTGCTGCTGTGGTGGGATTGTCCGATTTTATATCGTCGGGAATTTGCAAGCCTTTTTTTGAGCGTTGGAGACCGACACGCGACCCGGAACTTATGTTTCTTGTTGATGTTGTGGATGGCATCAGAGGTGGACGATTTGGCTTTACATCGAGCCACGCCGCCAACTCATTCGGTATAGCAACATTCCTGCTTCTGCTTGTAAAGAACAGGGCTTTTTCAATATCACTTATCATCTGGGCTGCGATGAATGCTTTTACAAGAATCTATCTTGGAGTGCACTACCCGGGAGATATTCTTGCCGGTACATTCATTGGAGTGACTGTAGGTTGGGGAGTGTATAGATTATATGGCTATATTGTAAAGAAGCAGAAGAAGAATGTATCCCGTGATTGGATTTCGAACCAATATACAAAGAGCGGCTATCTTGTATCGGATGTATATCTTTTCCTTTTGATTATGTATGGCACATTTGCAGCAATTCCTTTGATTTCTTTCTTTACTTTTGCATATTGACAAAAGTGATACCAAAGGCTAAATAAAGCTGTTACTAGTCTGGTTGTAGCCTAAACCATTGTGGAGAACGCGAGAAAGAGATAAAAAAATAAGTGAAATCAGATCTCACTTATTTTTTTATGTTTGTTATGTATGGTAAACAATGCTTTTTTACTCTTCGCTGTCGGCTGTGTGAAGAATGAGTGTTGTTGCACCAAGGGTGATTATTGCACCGTCTTCAATCAACAGGCGCTCACGATTGCCAAGAATGCGGTTCATTACGAAGGTACCCGTCACGCTCTGGTTGTCACGTATGGTGTAGATTAGTTCACCTGCGTAACCACGCTTCACATTAATTATGCAGTGACGGCGGTCCATACTGGGGTCGCTTGTTTCAATGGGGTTTGAGATAACAGTGCCTTTATTGTAGCGTCCGAACATATTGTCACCCTCGTGCAATGGAATAATCTGCTTGTAACAGAATGTGTTTTCAATGACCACAATGTGGCCGAAATCCTCTGTTGCAATATCCTCTTTGTTCTCTCCAATGCGTATTGTGAAACTCTTGCGACAGTGCTCACACTCAAAGACCAATGACTGCCCCTCCTTATAACCGGTGGCATCAAAATCAATGGCATAGTCGCACTTGGGACAAATTATCTTGCTCATAATAGGAATGCTTAGTGAATGTAAACCCAAGCGTCGGAGAATGTTTCCTGAATGCGCTTCAATGCAACGTTCGCATCGGCCTCTGTGCCATAGCTCTCAATAGCTATACGAAATCTCCTGTCACCCTCAACTACTTTGTACTCGGCTTCCATCTTTCGCGAAAGTTCTGTTATTGCCAACTGAGCCTTCTCGGGGTTGGGTGTGCTTGCTACAATTATAGAATATTGTTTTGTATTCTCTTCAATAACCTCTATGGCATCCTCAACAGCCTTTTCAATTGCTGCGGTTGTAACAGGAGTGCCCAACTCAACAGCTACAGTCTCTTCAACTGCCGGCGTTGTTTCGTTTGTTGTGAAGATGTGCGCTGTGACAGTCTCCTCAACCGGTGCTATTTCACAAATGGCAATCTCTGTTGCAGGTGTGGATGGAGTGGTGATGCTCTTCACCGGTGTGAAGCCGGCTACAGAGAGCTGTATGTCGCTGTTGTATATGCTGTTGCCAAAAGGCACAAGCACAAACAGTGCAACAATGATGGCAGCTGCAATAGATGCGTATTTACCTATGCTGCTACGTTTTATGACAATGTCCTTTTTCTTTATTTCGCTGAGTGGGGCTATTGCCAATGGTTCAAAGCCATAATTATATGGGTCGTCAATGCCGTTCTCGTTTGGAGTGAAGGATATTTTACCATTAATATCCATTGAGAATGTTCCCAAGTCACCAAAACATAGAACACCGTTGTTTGAGAGGTTCAGGCGCAAGGTCTCAATGTCGTTCTGCAGACGGTCGTTAGCCTCCTCGTAGGTTAGCATCCCTTCGCTCATATACTCCGACTGCAACAATGCGTCATCAACTGTAACCTGTGGGTTGAAACCAAGTGTGCGGCGCGATGGCATAAACAGCTTCTCGGTCGCATTGTAATATGCCGGTATTCTGTGCGCAAGGAATGCGCCCACGCCGGGCATAATGACGCAGTTATGTACTGCAATGAGCTTTGATATGTTTTTAACTAAATTTTCCACGAAGCAAATTTAATAAAAAAAAACGGTGTTGCAATGAAAAGGGAAATAATTTTAGGGTGAATATGGTTGTCGGAGTATTTGAAACTCTATCGTCGCTTTACTTTCGGTGACGTTGCTTACGCTCGGCACAATCCAAGTAAACTTGATTCTGCACTCACTAACTCGCAACATTGTCTCCGCAGGGACAACTAAATATAAAACTGCTGCAACCCAAAGTTGCAGCAGTTTTATATTTAAAGAACTATTAGTAAATTAAAAAGCAAGGATAGCACGAACGAACATTGTAGTACGTCTAAAAGGACTACTGCTGTAACCGACTTCTCCATTCTTTAAATAGACGGCGTCAGCTCCTTTACCATTATTGTGTTCAAAAGAAGACCAATAATAATTGTCAGAAATAGTTGTGTAACCATTTGCTTGCAATGTTGAGTTGATGGTTGATTTGTTATTGTATATCATTATCAATTCATTAGTTGCCGGAAGATACCAATCTGTTGTTCCATAGTTCTCGCACCAGACAAAAGCTGGGAATTTTTCAAAAATTCCTTTTTCTTTCAATTTTTTAACATTTTCCCAACCATCATCTCTGCTATCTGCATCAGTAACAATTCCTTCTGGTCCCCAACTGGCCTTTGTTTCTTCCACTGAAATAATTTTGAAGTTCTTATCCGACACGACAAAAACAACGCCGGCAGCACCATTTATCTTAATCAAGTCACCAAGTTCAGGGCAGATTTTTTTGCCTGTAACATCTAGTATATCAACTCCTTTATCAATACTTAAAGATGTTGTTGTAAAGTCAAAATCATTCCAACAATTTAATTCTGTCAAAGTTGTATTACCAGAAACATCAAGTGTTTTCAGTTGCTTTATTGCGCTGACGTCAAGCGATGCGAGTTTGTTGTCGTTGCAGTTCAATGATGTAAGGGCCTTGTTCTGTGATAGATTGAGCGATGCCAACTTGTTGCCGGCAACATTGAGTGTTGTCAACTCTTTTGCTGCACTTGTCCTGATAGTTGTCAGTTCGTTGTTTGCTGCATTGAGGGTTTTAACCGATGCGGGCAGTACAAGCGAAGTGAGTTTGTTGTTGCTGACGTTAACGTATGCGAGCTTTTTGTTGCTTGCAAGGTCAAGTGTTGCCACTTTGTTGTATGAGCAGTCGAGTGTCTCAAGGTTCTTGAAATACTCGATACCTGACATTGACTTCACTTGCAGCAGTGATGCTGCAATGTTGATTTCAGTAACAACCTCTGCCTCGTCGAGTGAAATTTCACCGTCGGAGTTTGTATCGTATTTTCCAGTGAGGTATGCCTTTAAGTTTGCATCGGGGATGTCCACAGCACCGGTTTCCCAAGGAATAATCTGAGTGTAGCCCGATGTCAGGCAGTTGTAACCGCTTGAGATTTCGAGACAGATGCTTGCTGAGATTTCGTTGCGGAAGAACTCCTCGCAGAAGTTTGCTCCCGAAACGACAACCTCCAAAATGCCTTCATTTGCAGTTGCGCTCTTTATGTCGAGCGATACGAAATCGCCGGCTGCACGTGTCTTTGTGTAGACAGCCTTGGCTTTCAATGCTGTCTCCCAAACACTTGCCAACTCTGTGGCAACCGATGCTGGGCGTATCTCGTATTTTAGAGTAGCGTCGCCTGCCGTGATACCACCTGATGAATTTGTGTAAAGCATTGTTGCTTTGCCGTCAGAGTATTCGGGTACGAATGTAACAGACTGTATGCGGTTGATTATTGCAGCTATCTGCTCTTGCATTTCAGAAATATCGGTCTGGATGTTGTAGATAACAATCTTTATCTCCTTCAGCTCGTTCTCAAGAGCTGTGACACGCTCTGTAAGTTTGTCGATGGTTGAGTTGACTGTGGCAACCTCGTTGGTGATGCGTGTATTGAGGGTTGCAACCTGTATGCTCAACTCACCGCGCAATTCGCCGTCAAGGGTTTCAATTGCTGTTTCGATAGATGAAGCAACAGCAAAGGCAATCTCAACTTTGGTATCCTCAAGGGCCTGTTGCAATTCTATAATGTCTAACATATTCTGTGCAATAGCCTTGGCGTGGTTGTCCAATGTTGTTGCATTGCGGGCTATTGCCGCTGCATTCTTTGCAATGTTTTCGGCATTGACAACAATGTTTTCGGCATTCTTTGCAATCTCCTTTGCATTATTGCTTATTGCCTCGTTGGTTGATTTCATCAAGGCTTCGATGGCTTTATTGTTCTCGGCAATAGCAGTTGAGTTCGCGCTTATCTTCAAGTTGTTGGCTTCGATGAGTTTCTTGTTCTCGGCAATCTTCTTGTCAAGAGCCTCTTCAAGTTCCTTTATCTTTTCGTTGTAATCACCCTCAAGTTCATTACGCAATGCCTCGATGCTCGCTTTTATGCTTTCAATCTCGGTTGCATTGTTTCTGATTGTTTGAGTATTTGAGGTTATTGCCTCGGCATTTTTTGTTATTTTTCCTGAGTTGCTGGCAATTATCTTAGCCTGCTCGGCATCAGTCTGCTCAAGCTGGGCGATGCTCTTCTGAAGAGCTGCAATCAAATTGCCGTTGGTTGAAATCTGCTCGTTTAGTTCTGCCGAGAGGTTGCTTATGAGGTTCTCCAAATAAACCTTCTGCGATGCCATCTGCGACTCGAGTTCCTGTTGTACGGTCAGTAGCTTTGCATCGGCCTGTTCAATGGTGTAGTAACCTGCCAGCTGTGAGTTTACCCACGATTTCATTGAGGCTTCGATGTTTTCTATTGCCGATGAAATAGCTAAGGTGTATTCGTTTGTAATCTCATCCTTAGCTTCTGCAACAGCCTTGCCAAGCGCTGAGGTTATCTCTGATGTTACACCGGCAATCTCCTCGTTAATATACTTTGTAACATTCTCAATTTCAGTTTGAATGACACCCGAGTATTTTGTGTCCAAAGCCTGGATTGAACTGTTTACCTCTTCCAAAGTTTTGTCAATCTCGGATTGGATGGTTGCAGAGAATTTCTTGTCCAATGCAGTGATTGAATTGCTGATAGCGGTGATATTCTCTTTTATTGTTGCAATTTCTGCTACAAGAGAGTTGTATTGGTCTAGTGTTGCAAATGTTGCCTCGGCCCAATTCTTGTTGTTCTCTATGCCGCTGTTTACATATTCATTCAGCTCGGCAATCTTTGCTTCCAATGCGTCGTCCTTTGCTTGCAACAGCTCTATTGTGGCGTTTATTTGTGCCAGTTCGTTTTCCATCTCGGCTTTTGCTGTCTCGAGACGGGCAAGGATATCGGCCTGGGTTGTCTCCAACCGGTCAATCAACTCGGCCCTGAGTGCCGCGTCCGATGCTTCGAGAGATGCCTCAAGCTCGGCAATCGACATTTGCAGAGATTCCTCAACCTCAAAAATTTTCTCTTCGGTGGCAGTGAGCTCATCCTGCAAATTTGCAGCAGTCTCTTCCAGGTTATTTATGTAACCTTCAAGTTCTTTGTCGGCCTTCTCCAACCGGGGTAGAGTGTTCTCAATGTTTTCTACTTGCTCTTTGAGCGTTGCAATCTGTGTGTTTTCCAGGGCGTCAATGCGACCTGCAAGCTTGTTGATGTCGTCGTCGTAGCACGCGGCTGTAATCAGACATAACAAAAAACTTGTCAGAATTAATCTCTTTTTCATAGCGATGTGAATTATTTTATACTTTGTTGTTACAAAAATTCATCGGTTTAGAACCTACAAATATACATAACTTTTATAATAAATTAGGACTTCTTGTTCTAATTTGTACAAATCATATAAAGAATTCAAATCGGTTTTTTATATTGCAATTTTTGAACTAAATTCGCGGTGCAAAGAAAACTAATACATACACAATGTCACATCCCCCTCGTAAAATAGAGCTTTTGGCTCCGGCAAAAGATTATGAAACAGGTGTTGCTGCCATAAATCACGGTGCCGATGCCGTGTATATTGGAGCTGCGCGCTTTGGTGCACGACAGGCTGCCGGCAATTCGGTTGATGATATAGCCCGTCTGGTTGATTATGCTCACATTTTTGGTGTCAAGGTATATGTTACCTTGAACACCATTGTTTATGACGAGGAGATTGCAGCTGTCGAACAACTTGTGAAGGAGTTGTATGACATTGGTGCAGATGCTCTCATTGTACAGGATACGGGAATTGCCGGAATGGATATTCCACCCATTCCACTGCACGCGAGCACACAGATGGATAACCGCACCGTTGAGAAGGTGAAATTTCTGTCGGATGTCGGTTTTCCACGCGTGGTACTTGCGCGTGAATTGTCACTTGAACAGATTAAGGAGATAAATACAGCTGTACCCGACACCGAGCTTGAGGTCTTTGTTCACGGCGCGCTATGCGTGAGCTACAGCGGCCAGTGCTATGCCTCGCAGCATTGTTATGGCCGCAGTGCCAATCGTGGCGCGTGCGCACAGTTCTGCCGTCTTGCATTTGACCTTGTGGATACCGAAGGTAGAGTGATTGAGCACGACAAGCATCTGCTGTCATTGAAGGATATGAACCGCTCGGGCTCGCTTGAGGAGTTGCTTGATGCGGGCGTCACCTCATTGAAGATTGAAGGGCGATTGAAGGACGCATCGTACGTAAAGAATATCACAGCATATTATCGTGCAAGGCTTGATGAAATATTTGCAAGACGCAAAGAGTATGAACGTGCCTCTTTGGGCAAAAGCTATCCGCAATTTATGCCTGCACCCGAAAAGAGTTTCAACCGTGGTTTTACCGATTATATGCTTTATGGCTCGAAAGAGGGAATGACGTCATTCGAAAGTCCAAAATCGAAAGGCGAATACATAGGGCGTGTGAAATTTGTGTCGCGCAACTATTTTACAGTTGTGGGTGGCGAGTTCAATAACGGGGACGGTGCCTGTTTTGTGGGCAACGACGGTAAATTGCACGGCTTCAGGATAAACAGGGTAGAGGGCAACAGGGTGTTTCCGCAGTCAATGCCGCAGATTGAGAGTGGAGATGTGTTTTTCCGCAATTATGATTGTGAGTTTGAACGACAGCTATCGCGCCCCGATGCTCCCAGACGCATAGGGATTTTCCTGACATTCAGTGACACGGCATTCGGTTTCTGTTTGCAGGCGACAGACGAAAGCGGTGTGCAACATTCTGTTGAGTTCCCGTTCAAAAAGGAGTTGGCACGTTCATCGCAACGCGAGAATATCATCACTCAGCTTGGCAAGTGGGGTAATACACCGTTTGAGGTTGAGGGGGTAGATGTGCAACTATCCGGTGGGTGGTTTGTGCCATCGTCACTCCTTGCCGAAATGCGCCGCACGCTGTGCGATATTATACTGAAGAACAGACGTTCCGCTGTTGAACGCAATGATATGCGACTGAAAGATAACGATGTGGAATATATCACAACAAAACTCGACTATAAGGGAAATGTAGCCAACAGGTATGCGCAGCTTTTCTACAAACAGCACAAAGTGACAGATTTGCAACCGGCCTTTGAACTTGAAGGTAAAGAGGGAGCAACTGTGATGTTTTGCAAGCACTGCATAAAGCATAGCTTGGGGTGGTGTACAAAAAACGGAAAGAGACCTCCTTTCAAAGAACCATTCTACATTGTTTCCGGTGATGGCCGCAAATTCCGTTTGGCTTTTGATTGCAAAGAGTGCGTGATGAGGGTGGTTGCAGAGTAAAAAAAAGCCACGCCTTAGGGGAACGACGTGGCTTTCTGTTCCGGACAAACGCTTTTGTCCGTCGGCTTCCGACCTTCACAGGCAGGAGTGCCGTATTGAATCTATTACTATGAAAAACACATATTATTAACACTATGCAGATGAGTTTTGTTTTCCTGCATAGTGTTAATAATTGTTATAATCTACAGAAAGTTATCGGGCTCTGCCGGATTTCTATTTTCCGCAAATATTTCTATAGTCGCAGAACTCGCACTTTTTGCAGTCTGTTGCAGGGGTGAACTTTCCCGAAGAGAAAATCTCTTTCAACACATTGTCCAGCTTCGATAGATACTCCTCTTTGATTGTCTTTATATCTGTAACAGGTGCTGAAGAGACATCTATTACAAAGTTCTCGCGCTGTGTGATTGTCGGTGCGTGTATGTACAACAGCGACGGAGATATTCTCCTGGCAGGTTGTGCCTTTACTTTTTCAATCCATTCAAAATCCTCATCTCCCACAACAGTTGCTCCATTCAACAATTCATCGAGTATGATGGAGTAGAGGAAGGCTTGTCTTCTGTTGCCGGCCGATGTTATCTCATCGGCAAATATCTCATCGAGCGAGGTCTTGGTGTCGTTGCTCTTTTGACCGGTCTTGTAATCAATGATGTTTATTGTACCATCTTTTATGTCTACACGGTCAATAGTTCCACCAATGGATGCATCAATGTCATACCCCGGGCATTTTATGGTATAGGGCATACTTATAAGCCTCTCACCACCAATATAGACGAACGGTGCATAGCGGTAATCCATTTTTACGAGTCTGAGAAGAAAGTGGTGCAAGACTCCGCGGTTTATATATTGCTCTCCGTTATACTCAACTTTGTTGCCATTGAAGAATTCGCTGGAGAAGGCATTGTCGATATATTTGTACAACAGTTGCTCACTCTTTACGTAGGGTTCAAGCGTCTCTTTGTATATAACTCCCTTTCCACGTGCTGCCAATTCTTTATAAAGAGTATCGGCGGCCTTGTGGAAAATGTTGCCGAAATCCATATTCTGCACCTCGTCATTTATCTCATCGGCTTTTTTTATGCCCAACACATAATAGTAGAAGAAGCTCAAGCCGCACCTTAGATATTTGTTTATTGCAGATGGTGTTATTGGTTTTGCATTTTTGTTTATACTTCTGTCGAAACGTTCTCTAAGTTTGTGAACTATTGCGTCGCTCTTTTCTATTGCTCCAGTTTCGATAACGCTGTTGCCCTGTTGAGAGGTGAGTGCTATGCGCTTGGCATCGTAGAGCTTGTCACCCAATAGTTGAAGAATGTAACGCGAACACTCGCCGCGGTTCTTGCCGTCGGCCGAATTGTCGTAGACCAAAGTGACGTTTTCGGCACGTTGCAACAGGCGGTAGAAATAGTAGGCATATATGGAGTCGCGATGCTCGCTGAGTGTAAGGCCAAAGGCACGGCGCAGGTTATGTGGAATGTATGAGTTCTCACTGCTCCTCTTGGGCAGATTGCCTTCGTTCACACCAAGAAGTATTATATTCTTGAAGTCGAGGTTGCGTGTTTCGAGCAATCCCATAATCTGCAGTCCAACGACAGGTTCACCGTGAAAAGGCATAGTGGATGTTGAGAGGACTCTTGTCAGCAGACGTCCCAGAGTTGATTTTTTCAACTGCAGCTCACCGCTGTCGACAAGGCTCCTGAAACGTTGTATCTGTGTATAGGTCTTATATATGGCTTCAACAAAAACTTTTTCGTACAAAGAGAGTTCGTTGTCGGTGCTTGTATATGTCTTGGCTATGCTTTTGATTGTTGCAAGCATATCGTCGAGCCACTCTTTGTTTTCGCCACGATGGATGAAAATGCGAGAGAGGAATTCGTCTTTCGCAAGCGTTTCATATTTAGGAAAAAACGTTTTCTCAACAAGCAATTCATTACGCAACGCCACAGCATTCTCACTGCAACGCACTACATAGGGGTGGTTCAGCACCTCACTGACAAAGGAGAGTGTATAGCGGTTGTGTTTCTCGCTCCAGCCACGCGTACCAAGTTCAATGAGTTGTTTTATCAATGTGAAAATGGGTGTGTGTGAAACAGGAAAACCCATAGTAACGTTCAGATGTTGCAGGGAGTGTCCATTTGCTTCAGTTGGCAATGTGTGTATGACTGATTCAAGCATTGTTTCGTCACAAAGGACTATGGCTGTATCAATCTCGTCCTTTGTAAGATTGTTCTGAAGCCAGGTGGAGAGATAGCGTGTCTCAATGCTCTCGTTTCCTGTCTCCACTATGGTAAGGCTCTTTTCGCCTGAAAGGTTGTTGAAAAGTGTGCTTTTCAATGCATTGGGAAAACGTTGAAGGTTCTCGCGCATAAAATTCCCGGCTTCGTGCCTTGGATTTGCGGTGTAATGTGTGTCGTAATCCCAATAGAAGATAGCTTTTCCACGTTTATTGACAATGTCAAAGAGTCTCTTTTCAACGTCATTCAAAGCGTTGAAGCCCACAAATATATATTTGTCCTGCTCCAGCGTTATGTTTTCACTGTTTTCTATGACATCGCGGTAGAGCATTCCTTCGTATGCAAGGTTTTCGCTGCGAAGGGACTCCCTAAAACCGCTGTAGACCGAATAGAGACGCTCCCAGATACCAATGAAATTATCTTTTATTTCGCTTGTCTGGTCAATGTTGAAATTTGTAAAGAACTGTCCGATAGACTTCATCTGCTCCTGTGTGAGTGTTCCCTTTCCATTGCCGAGTTCGCGCAGCTCCTTGATGTTTGAAAAGAGCTCTTTGGCATTGACAAGATGCTTGTCTACATCGTCAAAATCCTTCAACAAGATCTCGCCCCAATAGTAGAACTCATCAAGGGATTCCACACTCTTTTCATACTCATCTTCAGTCTCATCGGGTTTTATGGGGCGGACATATTTCTTGTATAGTTTGCTCACAGCCAACACCGGGTCGCACACTGCCAGCTTGCTGTTCTTTTGGAACAGCTCACCGATTGTCATATAACGCGGGCTCCACATTGCTTTGCCACCGTTCTTCTTCAAAAGATACTCGCTGAAGAAGAGACACGCACGTTTGTTGGGGAAAACGATGGCTATATCTTCCAGTCTCCCGTTGAATTTCTCATATATATCGTCTGCTACAATTTTTAAAAATGGTGTCATCTGCTAAACCTCCTCTATCTTATTCAAATTTACATACCATACATAACCCTTGACGTTGCTGTAACCGATATCGCTCAAAAGGGTCATATAATCTTTCACTTGGTTGTTGTAATCCTTGTTCACTTTACCGAACTTGTAGTCTACGACTACAGCCGTGTTTCCTTTTACCATCACGCGGTCGGGGCGACGGCTTTTTCTCTCACCGTTGCTCAATATGGTACATTCGTTGTAAAGTTTATAATTCCCGTCGAACCATTCGGCAACATTCTTGTTTGAGATGGCTCTCTCGACAAGTCTTCTGATTTTCTCATATTGCTCAATGGAGGCTATAAGTCCCTCTATCATAAGCCTGTCAAGGGTGGGGCGTATATCTGCAACGCCTGTTATGCCTGACATCACAAGGTGCATAAGTTTTCCGTCCTCGATATATTCATACTGCTTTGCCATCTTTTCGTCATCATTGGTCAAAAAACGTTCTGTTTCATTAGATTGACGGAACTCGACCCTGCTGTCGTAGTAGACAAACGGTTGCATTGTGACTTCGGGTTTTACTTCAAACGGGTTTTTCTCATTCTCTTCTTTCTCTGTTTTTTCTTTTGCCTTTCCACATACAATGTCGCCGAATGTAAAGATACCTGCATCTTTGTCATATTTTGAGCCGGGGAGGTGGACTATGTTATCGACGATGGTGTTCATCAGCTTTGAGACATTCTCGCCACGACCATTGCTGCCGTCGGTAAAGATGAAAAGATTGCTTTTTGCTCTTGTTGTTGCCACATAAAGGATATTCAGGTTATCGACGACCTGATACAGGTATTCATCGTAGTACTCTTTTTGGAAGGTACTGTCTTTCATCTCCTTTTTGCAGTTGATGGGCAAAAGGCTCAGCGTGTCATATGGTTTGGCAGTTGGCTTGCACCACAGCATTGTGCGGTTGTCGCCAGTCAATATCCAATCGCAAAGAGGTATTATGACAGTGTGGAATTCAAGCCCTTTTGACTTGTGTATTGTCATAATGCGTACACTGTCAACACTCTCGGCCGGTATGCTTTTTTCGTTGATGCTCTCTTCCCAAGCCTTGAGCAGTTTGTTGATATCAGAACTGCGGCTGTTGATGAACTGTGCTGCGCAGTCGAGGAATGTGTATATGTATGCCTCTTCGTCTTTTGCCTTCGATATGTCCAGGAGTGCAAGCAATTGCTCTATCATCTCGTACAAAGGAAGTTCCTTCAATCTTTGTAGCGAGCTGCGGAAATCGGTGGGGATAAATTCTTCGATATTGCCGTTTATCTTGTCTGTAAAGTTCTGCTCGACACCGTTAATCACCTTTTCATACAGCCTTATCATATTGGCAATGTTCACTTTGTCGGTTGGTTGGGCAATGTAACGCAGTGCCGATATGATGAGTTGCACAGTGAGTGACGATGAGAGCCTGTAGGCCTCGTCGGAAACGATTTTCAAGTGCGGGAAGCGTTTGTTGAAAGCATCGACAACAAGTTGCATTCTCTCCTTTTTTGTTCGCATAAGTATTGCAATCTCTCCGGGAGAGACGCCCTTTTCTTCTATCAGATGATGCAGTGTATCCATAAGCTGAATTACTGCGTTGTCGACAAACTTGTCACCGGCATTGTTCTTCTTTATCAGACGGTGTTCCACATATCCGACAAGAGTCTTCTCTTTTTTGGATGGCACAGCCTGTTCAACATCACTGTATGCCTGCTCTATCTCTTTTATTCCCTGTTGGCTTATCTTCTCCTTGAAACTTGTTTTAATGCTCTCTATGGCGGCACGGTAAAGCGCGTTGTTATACTCTATTATTCGCCTGTCGCTTCTGTAGTTTGTCGATTTGTATGTTATGCCATCTATCTTGACATCCTGATTTCCATACGATATCTGGTCGCGTCTGAAATAGCTGCCGATGTTGTTCATAATATTCCAGTCGCTGTTGCGCCAACGGTAGATGGATTGCTTTACGTCGCCCACTATGAGGTTGAAGTTGCCCCTGGCAAGAACCTCTTTCAACAATACCTCGAAACAGGTCCACTGCAATTTTGATGTGTCCTGGAATTCATCAATGAATATGTGGTCGATTTCTGTACCTATCTTTTCAAAGATGAATGAGGTGTTGTTTGCAACCATTGTACTCAACAGGTGTGTTGTCTCGGCAAGCAAGAAACGGTTTTCGCGTGTATTCTCCTCTTTGAGTGTCGCTGCAATGTTGTTCAATAGCCCCAGCTGATGATAGTTCTCGAGTGAAAGTTCGCAATTGATATATTCATCATATAGCGGCACAGCTTCTTTTATCAATGCGGCAATCTCATTCACTTTTGTACACTTTGCCGATATTTTTTCAGGGGTAGAAGCAAGGGCTGCTTTTGTTTGGGGCCATTTGACAATCTCACCATTTCTCATCTTCTTGAATGTGCCCCAAATGCCACTTTCATTACCTTTGAAATCTGTGGCATCGCAGCCTTGTGCAAGGAGAAAGAACTCTTCGGCAAGTTTTTTTGTGGTCTCTTCCAGCTTTTGTTTTTTTTCCGTAATTTCGTCGTAGAACTTCGTTAACAGCGCACCATTGTCCTGTTCAATCTCTTCGCGCAACTTGTCTCCTCGTTGCTGATACTCCTCCTTTGTGATGTTTTTCGCAAAGGATTTCAGTTCATTACCAACCCGCCATTGTTTTCCGCTGATGAGCTTTGACTCGATGTAGCTGACAACCTGCGAGAAATCAGCCGTATTCGGTTCGAGATTTTTTATATATGTATCTACTGCATCACTCAACAGTTCTTTGTCCTCGAGCGATATTTCTATATCGCCATTCAAGTCGAGCTCTTTGGCAAGACCGCGAAGAAGTGATTGGAAGAATGCGTCGATTGTCTGTATGCGAAAATGGCCATAGTCGTGCAAAAGCAGGTCGAGAGCCTCCTGTGCTCTTGATGCAATTTTCTGTTTGTCGAACTCCGGCATTTGCTCCATTATCTTTTGCAGATAGTCGTTGGAGTCGGGTAGCATATTTGCGACTCCGTATAGTTTGCTCAATATACGCTCTTTCATTTCAGCAGTAGCTTTATTGGTAAAGGTTACAGCCAATATCCTGCGATAAGAATATGGGTCGTTTATGAGCAGCTTGATATATTCAAGGGCAAGGGTGAAGGTCTTGCCCGAACCGGCAGAAGCTCTATATATTTTCAGATTATCATTCATATCTTTCAGTTGTATTTGTTTTCTTTGATTTCAATCCGGCTCTTTCCCGGAGATACTTTCTTTACGTTTATTTTCACAGGTATCTGTTCCAACATTTCGCTCAGATGCGATATTACACCTATTTTTCGCCCGCGGCTTTGAAGTGTTTCAAGTAGCGCCAGCGCTGTTTGCAGCGTCTCCTTGTCAAGAGCACCGAACCCTTCATCTATGAACAGCGACTCTATGCTCATTTGATTTGACGAGAGAGAAGAGAGTGCCAACGATAGGGCAAGTGAGACTATGAAAGTTTCACCACCCGAGAGAGTGTGTGCCGAACGGCTCTCGGACATCATATCAAGGTCTACGACTTTGATGCTCAGGCTGTCATCTGCAATTCGGGCAAGTTTATAGCGCCCGGTCATTTCGGACAGGTGAATGTTCGCCACATCGAGCAGTATGTCGAGCGTGTAGCCTTGTGCCAACTTCATCAGTGTGTTTCCATTTGAAGAACCGAACATATCGCAAAGGGTGCTCCAGTGTGACATCTGCAATCTCTTTGCATCGTACTCATTGCTGTATTGGCTAAATTCGGCCTTGTTCTTTTCGTCCTTGAGAAGTTGAGCGTTTATTTGAATTATATGCTCATTTATCTCTTGCGATTTTTTTTCAAGCTGCGCAATTTCGCTATTGATGCCGCTTGCGTCTTCATTCTCGTTTGGTTTTATTGCAACGTCGGTATGTTGTTGAAGATTCTGCTTGCGTTCGCATAGAGTGGCATAGGCTGTGGTCTTCTCTTTTTCAAGTGCTTCAACACTCTCACGCATTGCTTTTATTGTAGCGTGGCCAATTGTCAACAGTCCGTCGAGCGTTGAGAGCTCCATATTATCTTTGCGGCTGGAGAGATAGTCGTTCACACTCTTTGTCAAGAGTTCTATTTTTATTGCGACTTCTGATGCTTGCTTTTTCTTTTCGGTTATTTGCCCTTTTAGCCTGTTGCGCTCAATGTCAATCTTTCCTTTCTGTTCTATTGCTGTTGCACAGGCCTTATTGGCATTGGCAACAGAGCGGTTGTAATGCTGTTGTATCTCATCGCTCGACTTCCAATTACCCAAGATGAACATTATTCGCTCCTTGCATTCCGATATTCCTGTTTTGAGCTTTATGCTTTTCTCCTGCTTGACGTGCAGCTCCTTTTCAATATCCTGCAAACGTGCCTGGAAATTTGACTCCTTGTTTGTGCACAATACAATTTCGTTGTTTATCGTCACAAGACGTTCATTGTAACTCTTCCAATTGGAGGCCAGCTCTTTGAGAATTGTTGAAGCATCTTTTTTCTCAAGCAGTTGCTGTGCATTATCAACACCCTCAAGATAGCCTATATTGGCTTTTCTGTATTGTAGAATGTTGTTGTTATGCTGTTCAATGATATTCTGGAGTGTCTCAATCTCTATTTTGCAATTTGAGAGGTTTTTCTCAATATGTTCAATCAACAACCTATTTTCTTCCTTTGCTTTTTCGAGTTGCTTCTCTTCGAGCAGATTTGCAGCAATTTCCACAACCTCGTGATGTCTGCTACCACATACCGGACAGGGCTCTCCCTCAACGAGCCTTTTACGCAGGAGAGCAATCTCGCTGGACATTGTCTGCTTTAGTGCCTCCTCACTCTTTCGTGCGGAAAGAAGTTGCTGCTCGTAGGCGGCAAGCAGTTTCTGCGCATTTGACAAAGTTGTCTGTTTCGATTGGACAGAGAGCACTTCGTTTTCAATGAGCTTTATATTTGCAATGATACCCGGTATCATAGGGATGGCCTGAGAATAGGCTGCATGCATTTCAAGCCACATACGTTTTTCATTGGCCTCATTAATTAAAGCCTCTTTCTCCCGCTTGCAGGCCGTAATGCCAATGATGTTCTTCTCACGCTCAGCGCAAAGTTTTTTTATCTCATCGAGTTGCTCGTCATAAATCTTGCAGTCGCTCACCCACAGTTTCTCAAGCTGTGCAGCCTCTGTTATCAAAGGTTGAGCCTTTATGTATTCTGCATTTATCCTTTCCTGTTCTGTCAATGCGGTTTCTGCAGCCCGGCAGGCTACTATGTAGCCGGCATTATACTCATCTAATTGCTTCTCAAGCTTTGATGTCAACAGAGTATCGTCTGTGTGTTGCTGTTCAAGAATGCGCAGTGAGAAATAGTCATCGCGCACCTGCTGCACGCTGTCAACAAGTTTGAGTTTTTCTATTGTGGGCTGAGCTTCGGTGAGCTTTGCCTCGGTTGCAGCAAGTTGTTTGCCGGCCTGGCCTATCTGTTCATTCAATGTGGCATAACGGATGAGCCAATTGAGCTTTTCTTTCAAAGTGGCTTGACCTCTTTTATTTTCATCAAATTCCTCGGATAATCTCTTCTTCTCATTATTGAGCCTCGCGACCTCTTCGTCATCCAATAGTTGCAATGCCTTGCGCTTTGCTTCAATCAGTTCAAGTTCTTTTTTTACCTCTTGTGTCTTGGAGTATATGGCTGTTGATATGCGACTGTATATGTGCGTGCCGGTCAGCGTCTCGAGCATCAAGGCCTTTTCGTTGTCTTCGGCTTTCAGGAATGCCGAGAAGTTACCTTGTGCAAGCAGGACTGCACGTGTAAACTGTTCGTATTCAAGCCCTACAAGGCGAGGGATTTCAATCTTGGCTTCATTGGCCGATAGTTTTCTGTGTTCTCCGTTTGTGAGATTTGTGAGGTCCTGCGTTGCCGCAGTGAGGTTACCCGTGGGACTGTTGTGGGTTCTTGAAACGCTCCATCGCACACGATATTCGTTGCCGTCAACAGCAAGGAAATCGACCTCGGCATACCCCTTATGCTTTCCTCTTTGAAGTATTGTCCTTACATCGCTTTCGCTGACAGTGGAAGCACCGTTTCCTTCCACCTTTGTGCCTCTTTTAACGTTCTCGAGGCGTGGCGAACGTTTGTACAATGCAATGCACATAGCATCGAGAATTGTAGTCTTGCCGGCACCTGTGTTGCCGGTAATGGCATAAAGACCTGCCGAGCGGAGTGGTTCCACACGGAAATTTACCTCGAACTCGCCTTCGAGCGAAGCAAGATTACATCCCCTGATTGCCAATATTTTCATTGCGTACTTCCTTAATTATTTCGTTCAACTTTTCCAAAAGATAAACCGGCATATCTTGACCACATTCTCTTTTATAGATATCTTGAATAATCTCTGAGGGCTCTTTGCGTTTGAAATCGTCGTATGTCATCTGTTGCCGATGCTCTTCTGCAGCTTGCATCTCACTTGTTGCCTGGATGCGTACCAGTCGTACTTTTTTACCGGCTACCGCTTCCTCTATTTGTTGTCGAAGTGTGGGGTCTACACCATTTACAAGCACTTTTACCTCAAGATAAGGCGATGTTTCGTCCTGTATTCCATCCGGCAACCCCGATAGCGCAGTGATGACATTCTCTATTGGCTCGGGCTTGGCCGGAATGGTTTTTAACTTGACCGGGACGTCAAATGCAATCTTCTCGACATTACATCCGTTTTCATCCAGGAGAGCAAGGGTTACGCCTTGTGTGTTGTTCCTCTCGGCAAAAGACATTGGCAATGGAGCCCCTGAATAGCGTACATTGTCGCGATGGGCAACCCTTTGCGCTTTGTGAAGATGTCCTAATGCCGTGTAGGCAATACCTTCATTGGCAAATGTTGTGTCAACCCCCTCCATTCCGCCGATTATGGCATATTCGGACGAGTCGCCAACCGTAACTTCTGCTCCCGATGCCTGAAGATGCCCCATAGCAATGATTGGGTGATAACCTCGCTCGCGTGCCCGGTTGTAGAGCTCGGTGTACAGTTTTGCAACTCCTTCGCTGTAACTGTCGGACTCAGGCAGGTCGTTGTGACGCAGATAGGGGACTGCAAGACAACAACCACCATTTTTAAGAGGTACAATCATACGGTCATAGTCGATATCCCCGTTAATATAATGCACAACACCCGACACCGTGGTGTTGAAGATGCCGAGCAGTGGGTTGGGGGCTTCGAGACGTGCCGCAGAATCGTGGTTGCCAGCCGTTATCACCACTTGCAGATTACGGTTTTCATTCGTAATCCTTGTCAGGAAGTGGTAGAATATCCTTTGCGCTCCGGCCGAAGGATTGGGAGAGTCGAACACATCTCCTGCAATAAGCAGTAAATCGGCCTCCGTTGTCCCTACAATATCGCAAAGCCAGTCGAGAAAAGCCGCGTGTTCACGACCTCTGTCATAGCCATAGAATGTTTGCCCAAGATGCCAGTCGGCAGTGTGTATGATTTTCATTGTTTAAAATAGTATCAGACTGCTAATATACTTTTTTTTTTGCAGACATAGAAGTGTTCAGTGCATAATCTGAATAATTAATTTATCTTTTGTTCGCTCTTTAAAATGTTTTATAGTACCTTTGCGAGCGATTTGATTTGGCCGGCAGATAGCCGGAAATGTTGAACAATTTAAGTTTTTGGAGAATGTCTAAATATTTGGTTGAAGACACACGCAAGGTAACTACACAGCGTTTTGCCGAGATGAAACGTAAAGGTGAGAAGATTGCAATGCTGACTGCATACGACTATACAACAGCATCTATTATGGACGCTGCTGGCGTTGATGCTTTTCTTGTTGGCGACTCGGCCTCGAACGTTATGGCCGGAAATGCGACAACACTTCCCATCACTATTGACGAGATGATATACTATGCAAAGGGTGTGGTGCGTGGCGTGAAGCGTGCGTTGGTGGTTGTGGATATGCCCTTCGGAACATATCAGGTGAATGCCGACGAGGCTGTAAAGAATGCAATCCGCATTATGAAGGAGACAAATGCCGACGCCGTGAAGATGGAGGGTGGTGAAGAGATACTTCCTGCCGTGAAAAGAATTCTTGATGCAGGCATTCCTATTATGGCACACTTGGGACTCACCCCACAGAGCATAAACAAGTTCGGCACTTATGGAGTGCGTGCAAAGAACGATGCCGAGGCCGAGAAACTATGCAACGACGCCAAACTGCTTGCCGATGCCGGTTGCTTTGCCCTTGTGCTTGAAAAAATACCGGCAGCACTTGCTGAAAAGGTCACAAAGAGCATTGATATTCCTGTCATTGGCATTGGCGCCGGAGTGAATGTCGATGGCCAGGTTCTTGTATATGCAGATATGCTTGGTATGACAGCCGATTTCAAGCCTCGTTTCTTGAGAAGATACGCCGACCTGCACACAATTATCACAGATGCTGTAGGCAGCTATGTGAGCGACGTCAAGGCTTGTGACTTCCCCAACGAAAACGAGCAGTATTGATATTTCAAGAAATATGATATGCAGGACAGGTTCTCTGAAATGGGAGCCTGTTCTTTATTCAAATGCGTTTTGGCATTCTTTTGCTATGAGAGCTGCTGCAGCATAGAACGGCCTGTTACCTCCATTGACTATGTCGTGTGGTATCCGTTCGAACAAAGAGCAGAACTCCTCGGCACTGAAAAGCGAGTTGTACACAGAAAGCAGATAAAGCCCTAAAGGGTTACGAATGTTTTTCTCTATAACACTTCTCAAGTAATTGATATATTTCTCTTGCAATTCCAATCCACATACACCCAAACGTATAAGTTCTTTCTCATTGAGTTCTTTCGAGTAGTAGAGTTCTTCTATCTCCTCAAGTTGTGAGATGTATGATTTTGTAGAGTCTTCAATCCCGTTGTTCAAGTCGTTCATCGGAGTTCCTGAAATTCTGCATCCGCTTGAATCAATGGATACTTTCATACGACCTTCTTCAATGAAAAACATTGGATATACATTGCTCTTTGCCGTATTGTAGCAAAGGTAAACCGGCTCGCAGCAGTCAATGTTCCCCCGGATGTGGAATTCACAGCCTTCCACGACACAACGTGCCAGTTCTTCGAGCCCGACATCATCGGACAGGCGGGCAATAATGACAGTATCTCCATCGTTCGCATTAGCAATATAACCATCCAGACAAAATATATCTTGTCGTTTGCTGCAGGATATCAGATATAAAACAAGGGAAAACAGCAATGTATATTTGCTCATAGCTTGAGTGAATAGTATTTAAATAAAACAACTCACCGAACCGGAATGTTCAGTGAGTTGTTTTATTATTGTATGTATAACGTATCGATTAGCAGATGTAGTGGCTGCTGATAGACTGGTTATTGAGCACACACTTGATTGCCTCGGCAAAACCCTTTGCAACAGAAAGCTGCTTTACCTTTGGACAGCCCTTTGTGTAAGGGATGCTGTTTGTGAACACAATCTCGGTCATCTTTGACTCGCGTACACGCTCAGAGGCATTGCCCGACATAATGCAATGTGAAGCAATTGCTCTAACTGATTTTGCACCATTCTCCATCATAAGGTCGGCTGCCTTAGAGATTGTACCGGCTGTATCTACGATATCGTCAACAAGAACAACATTCTTATCCTTTACATCACCGATAATCTGCATTGTATCAACAACGTTTGCCTTTGCACGTGTCTTGTGGCAAAGCACAAGGGGTACACCAAGGCACTTTGCGTATGCACTTGCACGCTTTGAACCACCCACGTCGGGAGTTGCTATTACAAGGTCTTCGAGATTAAGTGACTGGATGTAAGGAACGAACACCATTGATGCATAGAGGTGGTCGACAGGAATGTCAAAGAAGCCCTGAATCTGATCTGCGTGCAAATCCATTGTGATGACACGGCTTACACCGGCAACACTCAAAAGGTTGGCAACAAGTTTTGCGCCGATAGATACACGCGGTTTATCCTTGCGGTCCTGACGTGCCCATCCGAAATATGGCATAACTGCTACAATGCTGCTTGCCGATGCACGCTTTGCAGCGTCAATCATAAGCAACAGCTCCATCAGATTGTCCGAGTTTGGGAATGTTGACTGCACAAGGAAAACATCCTTTCCGCGAATTGACTCTTCGAAAGAGACAGCGAACTCACCATCGGCAAAATAAGTGGTGTTCATCTGTCCGAGTTCACAACCCAATTCCTTGCAAATTTCTTCTGCGAGATAGCGTGACTTTGTTCCCGCAAATACCATATAAGGAGTTTTGTTCATAATAGAGTAGTTATTAGTTATATTATTATTTTATTTTGTCGTTTTTTATAGTTTGTCGACTGCTTTTTTTATACGCTTGAAACGTGCTATGAGTTCGGTATAGTCGGTAGAGCGGCAAGAGTCGAAATTCTCCCAAATCAAATCCTCGAGAATAACGCCGCCAAAACCATACTTTGTCAAACGTTTGAGGTTATCCTCGTCAATATCTCCAAAGGCCCAGGTGTTTCTGTTGATCATCTTCTTGCCAATCTCGTTCAACTCTGTGCTCTGATAATATGTGCGCCCAAGCGGTCCATAGCAGACAATGTCGTAGACTTTGCGCAAATCCTTCAGATGTAAAAGATTGCCTGCATAGCCAACGAATTTGCCTTTCTCATTCCCGATTGGAGAACTGCCTTTGGGGAATAGAGTGCCGGCCAAACGGTACTCCTGCATCAGTCGGTTGTTGCAGGAATATATCTTTTTGTGGTGTTTTTTTGGTATGAGATTCAACAGTCTTTCCATAAACTGAGGATGGGCATACTCCTTGTACAGGAACAGATAATCAAGCCCCTCTTCAAAAAGGCGAGTGATAATCTTGTCCTCCTCGACGAAGAATGTTGGTTTTGTGGCAATAGCCAATTTCATATCGTTACGATGTTTTTAATCCTAATTGTTTGCAAATTTAATAAAATTTAGAATAATGTAAGCATTTAAAGCCGACAATTATTGAATATTATCACTAATATTTTTATTGCACATTTCTATTCAGGCACAAGGTGGTCTTTTATGCCATCGGCTCTTTGATTTTTAGAACAAACAATTTGTATTTGATGTTTTTAGAATGTATCGATAAAACATTTCAATATGGCACGAGAAAGTATTTTGATTTTAAGGCAAAGAATAGACTTGCCTATGTTGATTGGACAAATGAATGCTGCATTGAGTGAGGAGTGGCTTGCGTTCTATCAATATTGGATTGGAGCAATGGTCGTTGAGGGTGCAATGCGCTCCGATGTACAGCGCGAACTCGAGGAGCACGCGATGGAGGAGTATGCCCACGCCAGGTTATTGGCAGACAGAATAATACAGTTGGAGGGCACTCCTGTGATAGACCCTGCAGAGTGGAACACTTTGGCACGTTGTAAATATTCAGCACCTACCAACTGTGATGTACTGAGTATTCTTGAACAGAATATAGCTGCGGAGCGCTGTGCAATAATACGATATGAAGAGATTGCAACTTATTGCAACAATGTCGATTATACGACCTGTGACATTGCAAAACGTATTATGGCCGAAGAGGAGAAGCACGAACAGGATTTGCAGGATTTGCAACGAGATATCAAATGGATGCTCAAAGAGGTCTGCGTGAAGTGCTGAAATAACAGGAACGACCGGAGAGACCGGTCGTTCCTGTTATTATTCCTCATCAAGATAACGTTTTGCAAGTGCGCCGAATTCCTCAATGCGTCTGTCGCGCAGGAATGGCCACCATTGACGCACTGTTTCGCTACGCTTAAGACTGATTTCAACAACTTCACATTGCTCGTTCTCGCCAAAGTCGGCAATAAATTCACCTTGCGGACCTGCAACAAAGCTGTGCCCCCAGAACTGTATTCCGTTTGTCATTCCCGACGGGTCGGATTCGTGCCCGCAACGGTTCACTGCAATCACGGGAAGGCCATTCGCAACAGCGTGTCCGCGCTGCACTGTCTGCCAAGCACCAAGCTGGCGCGCTTTCTCTTCGGGCGTGTCACTGCTCTCCCAGCCAATGGCTGTCGGGTATATGAGAATATCCGCGCCACGCAAAGCCATAAGACGAGCACCCTCGGGATACCACTGGTCCCAACATACCTGCACGCCGAGAACACCCAATGATGTGCGTATCGGGCGGAAGCCAATGTCGCCGGGCGTAAAGTAGAACTTCTCGTAGTAGGCAGGGTCGTCGGGGATATGCATCTTACGGTATTTACCGGCAATGCTGCCGTCGCTGTCGAAGACAACTGCGGTGTTGTGGTAGAGACCTTTCGCGCGTGCCTCGAAAAGCGAAGTTACAAGAACTACACCGCATTCGGCAGCCACTTTACCATAAAATTCTGTCGATGGGCCGGGGATAGGCTCTGCGTATGAAAAATTCTCTGTCGACTCTATCTGACAAAAGTAGGGGGAGTTGTGCAACTCCTGGAGTACAACCAACTGTGCTCCTTTGGCTGCAACTTCGTGTATGCAGGTCGCAAGTTTTTGTCTGTTTGCCTCAACATCGTTGCCGATGCTTTGCTGTATTATTCCAACTTTAATAGTATCCATTGTTTTAATTGATTATCGTCCTTTGGGATATTGCATTGTAACGCAGTGTAATGAGCCGTGCTGTTTGATGAGTGCACGGCAGTCTATGCCCACTATCTCGCGACCGGGGAATGCTGTTTTCAGCACTTCGGCAGCCAGCCTGTCATTGTCGGGTTGAGCGTATGTAGGGTAGAGTACAGCTCCGTTGATGACTAGGAAATTTGCGTATGTAGCCGGCAAACGCTCACCATCTTCGTCATAGATAGCCGATGGAGATGGCAATGCAAGCATACGGTAAGGCTCGCCGGTGCTTGTACGCAAACCGGTAATCTGTTTTTCCATTTCGAGCAGGTCGGTATATTGTTCATCGCTTGTGTCGCGACACTGCATATATACTATTGTGTTATCAGGCGCAAGGCGTGCCACCGTGTCTACGTGACCGTCAGTGTCGTCACCTACGAGATTTCCATAGTCGAGCCAAAGGACACGTTTTGCGTGAAGCATTCTCAAGAGACACTTCTCTATATCCTCCTTTACCATAGGCTGGTTGCGGTGCGGCGCCAACAGACATTGGCTTGTGGTGAGGATTGTACCTTTTCCATCACTCTCAATGGAACCGCCTTCGAGCACAAACGATGTGCAATCTTCATATTCGCCCTTTACTATGCCTGCATCGTAGAGCTTTCCGTTGATTGCATTGTCAAGCGCAGCCTCAAACTTGCGCCCCCAGCCGTTGAAGCAAAAATCCACATAATGAGGCACATTACTGCCAAGAAGAGTAATAAAGCCGTGGTCGCGTGCCCAAGTGTCGTTTGTGTCACACTCAAAGAATGTGATGTTGGATGTTGAAACATTGTTCTTTGCCAATATTGAACGCACCTTTTCTGTATCGGGTGCGACAATGAGCAGGCGTTCGCGCGAACTAATGGCTGCTGCAAGTTCTATATAACAAGCTTCTACTTCGTCGAGCATATAATGCCAATCGGTATTCTCGTGCGGCCAAGTCAGTTGGACCATCTGTTGGTCGTACCACTCGGCAGGCATATATAATTGCTGTTTGGGTTGTTCCATTAGGCAAGATTGTTTTAAATATTGATTTATCTATTACAAAGCATTCAAATCTTTCGCTTGCGGTCGAAGAATGGATTTTTTGAACTTGCACTCACCGGAATGCCGATGATGTAGTTGCATTCAGACATCCAACCAAGTTTAAGCGCGGCATAACCCACTGAGTACATCACGCGTGTATCGAGACGAAGGTCGGCAGCTGTTGCGCAGGCTGAACCTACAGCAATGCCCACATCGATTGTGTTCATTGCACAGGGAACTCCGGGTGTGCGCTCTCCACAAGTCGGGAAACCGCAATATCCACAGTTGAGACACATTGCCTCCTCACGCGAACCGATGAGAACAACAGCCTCGGCCGATTGTATATTGTCGGCATCACGCATAAGGCCGCCACGTCCCAATTCTTCGCCAATCTTGTGTAATGTCTCGCTGAGTGTCATAATCTCCTCGCCTGTTATCATCATAACTTCAATGATGTCTACTCCTTTTGCCTTTGGCGCAGTGCGTGCCGCCGTCATCATCTGTTTTGCACACTCTATTACGTGTTCATTACGAACATCCCTTTCATTATAAATCATAATATACGCGTTGTTTTTTCATTCTATTATTTTGCGAAGATAATACATATTTTATTATTTAGGATATTTGTGAGAAACAAAATTCACCAAGCGAGTATCGAAGGTAAGTGGCTGTGACGAATATGTATAAATATTCGCAAGGCTGTTGCACAATGCAGATGTTTTCATTACTTTTGTAATAAATACATTATTTAACAAGAAAAACAGAACTATGAAAAGAGCAATTTTATTATGTTTAATGCTATGTGCGGCCTTTGTGGTCAAGTCACAAGATTTACCTTACTCTAAATACATCAATTTCAGCAAAGAAGAGTTCAAGGAGAACCGTTTCAAGTATGACGACTACACAAACACTTGGTCTTTGCGTAAAAAAGACGGATTGCACACTACACTCAATGTACTTGCTATATTTGCTGATGCAATGGAAGAAATTCGCCCCGCCAAGAATGACTATACTATCTTGGTTCAAATGGGAAAGAATTCCGAGGCTTCGTCGGTGAAGGTCATTTTCTACAACAATGAGACCTATCACAAGCTATTGTCATTCATAAAAGGAAATGGGAGTGACATTACAGAGACTTCTTCGGGAAATCTTGTCAAGTATATGACAAACTGCAACGGATATGAGATTGAGCTCGATATGGAGCGTCATATAATCAGCCGCACCTCGGCACGTACGGCAGATCGCAAGACAGTGAAAAACGTCGACGAATCGTACAATGAATATCAATTTACAATAACGACCGGTGTTGAACCTTGGTCGGAGTATCTTGAGAAACAGGCTGCAAAGCAAAAGAAACGCGATGCAAAAGGCAAGAAAAAGAAGAGCGTTGATGAATTGATGTAATCAAGTATTATACCTTTACGACAAAGAGATGCTGGGCAATACCCAGCATCTCTTTGTCGTAAACAATGTTCTACGCTATCATATTCCGCGACCTGTAACCTGGCAACCCAAAAGACTTGGACAGTCAGTCTGCTTCTCAGCTCTGAAGCGCAACGTGTACAATTCCCACAAATACCAGACACAAAAATGCAAACAGGATAATAAGCAGATACACCAGGCTTGCATATATAGCCTTTGTTATTGCCTTACCCCAGGAAAGGCCTTCATACACCCTGTGGAAAGCCAAAGTAAGATAGGAACAGGAGGCTATTATAAGCAGCCACTGCATCACACCTACAGGCGGCTCCACGAAAAGATGAAGCAAATAGATGAAGACAATTGAAAATTCCAGAAATGCAGTGTAATGCAAAGAAAACACGAAACGGTTCACACGTGTCTGCTTCTGTCTACGCTGGACAAGGCGTAAAGAAAATGAGAGAAAAGGTGCTGTGAGCAGTACGATAATGGGGAAATAACGTGTTGTGAATTTAACCATACTGTCCCATACGGAATTGAGTAATTCAATATTTTCCCGCGTTTCACCAACGGTGTTGAAAGTGAAATAACCGTCGGCACCCGGAACAACAATTCCATCTTCAATCAAACGGTGAGGAATGACAGCCGTCCACTTGTCAAGGGATTCCTGTTGGGTGTCTTCAATTGTTCTGATGTTGGTTATTATCTGGGGGTGCTCTTTGGCCAACAACAATGGAGCAGACAACTGTATCGTATCACGAGGAGAAGAGAGCAGACTCTCGACGTATTCAGGGTCCTCTGTCAGCTGGTTCATCTGAATGAGAGAGGAGAGCATCCCGTCTTTGGTGATGACGTGGTTAATCTTTTCTGTTCCGGAAAAGAGCACGAACAGAGTGACAAACACAAACAGAATGAACAGATTCAGTTTGAGTGGATGCATATATGATACATATCGTCCGGAGAGGAACTCTTTTGTCAAAAGTCCGGGTTTGCTAATCAAGAGCCATATCGTTCTGAAGATTTTTGGATCCCAAAAAAAAGCATTGTAGATATACTCCATAACAACTTTCCTGACTGTTGGATTGGTGTTTGTGGCACGCTGTCCGCAATTATGGCAATATGAACCTTTAAGCTCTGAACCGCAGTTCAGGCAGTGGCTATAAGGAACATCGACTGATTTTGTGTTTTTTTCTGTATTCTGTAACTCGCAACTCATAATATGTTTTTAAGATATTGTGTGCAAAAGTACTATAAATGCTTAGCTGCAACAAACATATTTCTCATTTTTTAAGACTTATGCTTGAATGTGTAATTATAGAACCGGTACAGGCATACAGGTTGAAAACGGTTTTTCAAATCAACAAGCGGCATTACAACTATCATAGAGTCTTAGAAGCTGTTTAAATTTATATCGTCAAGTTTTTTATAGAGCAAGAATAGGATGTTTATTTATTTTTTAAGGGCACATAGCGGGCTATGTAACCGCAAAAAAGAGAGAAACAGATATTTTTGAACATAAAAAACGACGAAACGGTCAACTTCTATAAGAAAATATTTTTTTAGAAATTTAAACAGCTTCTTAATTTTTAAAAAAACAGAGACCGAAAGTATTGTTTATATGATTTTTATCTATTTTTGTAAAAAAAAGAGAAAATGGAATGTTTTTTACAAAAAGAAGAATTTGTAAATCAATAAATATTACATCTATGAAAAGATTTTTTATCTCGTTGGCGTTGACTATTGTTGCGCTGACAACATTCGGCCAGACACAGTTGCCTGTTGACCCGAATGTAAGAATTGGCAAGTTGGAGAACGGACTTACCTATTACATCCGTCACAATGACAAACCCGCGCAACGCGCAGAATTCTACCTGGCAACAAATGTAGGTGCTTTCCAGGAAGAGGACGACCAGGATGGATTGGCACACTTTCTTGAGCATATGTGCTTCAATGGTACAAAGAACTTCCCCGACAAGAAGTTGCTCGAATATCTGCAGAGCATTGGTGCTGAGTTCGGACGCAACATCAACGCTTCGACAGGCTTTGAACAGACACAGTATATGCTCAACAATATTCCCATTATCCGCGAGGGCATAATTGACTCTTGTCTGCTTGTGTTGCACGACTATGCTCACTATGTAACTTGTGCTCCCGAGGAGATTGATGCCGAGCGTGGCGTGATTCTTGAGGAGCGCCGCTCTCGCCGCGATGCCAACTGGAGAATATTCGAGCGTATGCTGCCATACTACTTTGGTGATACAAAGATGGCACGTCGCACCCTCATCGGTGGCGAGGAGCAGTTGAAGACTTTCAAATATGAGAGCCTCACAAACTTCTACCGCAAATGGTATAACCCCGATATGCAGGCAGTAATCGTGGTGGGTGACTTTGATGTTGATGCGATGGAGCAGAAAATAAAGAACACTTTCAGCTCTATTCCTGCACCTGAGACACCGACCGTAAAACCAATCATCCCTATACCCGGAAACGAAAAACCTGCAGTAGCAGTTATCACAGACCCAGAGGCTACAAGTTCTTCTATCGAGATTGTCTGGAGAAGTGAGGCTTTGCCAAAGGAATATGCATCTACCGACATAGCATTCACGACATTTATACTCAAGGATATTATCAGCAATGCATTCAGGGAGCGTATGGAGGCAATCAAAGCGTCCTCGACAGCACCTTTCCTAGGTGGAAGCTTGGGCATATCTTCTCTTGTAGAAGGTACTGATGCCGTTATGGCTGAAGTGTCGTTCAAGGATGGCGAATACGAGAAAGCGCTTGAGGCTTTTTTCACAGAAATTGAGCGAATCAAACGTTATGGTATAACAGAGGGTGAACTTGAACGTGCAAAGGCCGAACTCATCAGCAGTGCAGAGAGAGGAGTGGAAGCAGCCCCCACACGCAAGAACCCGGCTCTTGTATACCCGATACTCAATCACTTCTTCAATAATGACTATATGCTTGAACCAAATGTTGAGTTGCAGCTTGTACAGGCTGTGTGCAGCCAGTTGCCGACAATGGTATTCCAGCAGATGATGCCACAGCTCATAACCGAGGAGAATATGCTGATTGCCTACACAGCACCCGAGCGCGACGGATTGTCACACCCGGCCGAGGCCGATTTGCTCGCAATCATTGAAAAGGTGAAAGCAAGCGAGATTGCCGCTCCTGCCGAGGAGAGTGCAAACGAGCCTTTGCTCGATGCTGAAGCAATCAAGCCCGGAAAAATAAAGAAAGAGAAGGAGATGGCTTATGGTGCCACTGAGTGGACTTTGAACAATGGCGTTAAGGTAGTCTACTTGCCAACAACTTACAAGAACGACGAGGTGCAGGTGCGCCTTGTGATGAATGGCGGACGTTCACTCATTGAGACAGCCGAACTGCCATCATTCGATGACAATATATGGGCATTGTACAACCAGAACAGAGGTCTTTCAAAGTTCAGTGGCGTGCAGATGAAGAAACTGCTTGCCGGAAAGAATGTACACTGTAATCTCAATATCGAGAAGACGCGTCACGGCATCAACCTTGTTTCAACACCAAAAGACTTGGAGACAGCGATGCAGATGCTATATCTGAATATTACAGACCCACGTTTCGACAATGAAGAATTCCTTATAGGTATCAACCAGATTAAGGCTATCCTTCCGAACCTTGAGAAGATGCCACAGCTCAAATTACAGAAACTCATTATGGAAACGCTATATGGTGGCCACGAGCGTATATTGACAATCAACAGCGAGTTAGTCGAGAAGGCAAATATCACAGATTTTGAGAGAGTTTCCCGCCGACTATTTGGCAATGTAGCCGGTGCAACCGTATATATTGTGGGTAACGTTGATGCCAAGACATTAAAGCCTCTTGTTACAAAGTATATCGCTTCATTGCCCGGCGGCAAGAAAGGCAGCAAGTTTGTAGACCGCAAGGAGGATATTGCAAAGGGAAATATTGTAAAGAACGAGGCTATTGCAATGGAGACCCCAAAAAGCACAGTGCTTCAGGTGTACACAGCCGATGCGCCATACAGTGTCAAGAGCGAGGTGCTCCTTGATATTGCAAAGCTCTATCTTGATATGGTTTACGTTGAGACTCTGCGCGAGGGCGAGGGTGGTACATACGGTGCCAGTGTGGCAAACGTGTGTGGTCGCGAACCAAAGGAAGTAGCCATTCTGCAGGTTGTGTTCGAGACTAACCCTGAGAGCGCCGAGAAACTATCCAAACTTGCCATTGAGGGTGTACAGAAACTCATTACAGAGGGTATCCCTGCAGATAAGTTCGATATGATTATAAAGAATATCCAAAAGAACATTCCTCAAGACAGAATTAGCAACGGTTACTGGGGAAGTGTTTTGCAGAAATATGTTGAGTTCGGCGAGAATTATGACAGCGAATATGAGGAGGCTGTGAACACAGCAACACCCGAGGCTGTCGTGGAAGCTGTAAAGAGTTTGGTTGATGCCGGCAACTTCATACAGTTGACAACTTTCCCCGAAAAGTAAATGTATCGATAAAAGAATTTTAAACTATAACTTAATATCAAAAGCCAATCGGACAGTTAAGTCTTGATTGGCTTTTTGCATATATTCTTTCCAATTTCACCTTTTTTATATAACCAAAATGCAATACTCTCCGTTCTGATTTTTATATTAACGGGGCTTTTTGTACATTTGTACTCAGTCCGTGTAAATCGATGCAACTCAGAATATACATATTGTTTCTACTTGTTACAGCATTGACAACATCGTGCAGCAGTAGGTTTGTGGCCATTGAACGCAGGAACTATGAGCGTTCAGACTCTGCATTCGTGCAGTACCTCAAAAACGAAGGTGTTCCATACACCACAAACAACCAAATAGAGATACTGAATGGGGCACAGGCAAAATTCGATTCCCTGTTCAGCGACATCAAAAAGGCAAAACATCACATCCATCTAGAGTATTTCAATTTTCGCAACGACTCCATCAACAAGGTTCTTCTGGAACTCTTGGCGCAGAAAGCAAAAGAGGGCGTTGAAGTACGGGCGCTGTTCGATGCCTTCGGCAACCTCTCCAATAACAGGCCACTAAAAAAGAGAGACCTGGAAAAGATTAGAGAGAGTGGTGTGAACATTATAAAATTTTCCCCTGTCGTATTTCCGTGGATTAATCGTCTCTTTGCACGCGATCATCGCAAGATTGTAGTCATTGATGGAGAGAAAGCTTACATTGGAGGTATAAACGTTGCAGACTACTATCTGAATGGAATTAAAGGAGTAGGCGAGTGGAGGGATATGCATTCCAGGGTTGAAGGTGATGCTGTGAACGAGCTTCAGAAGATATTCCTTGATATGTGGTACAAAGAAACCGGTGAACGCATAGATGGAGACTCTTATTACCCTCGACATCGTATTGCAGAGGGTGCTGATGTTGCGATTGTGGACAGATGGCCACGTAAAACACCGGCACGTATGCGAGATGCGTATGCCAATGCCATCAATTCGGCAAAGGACAGCATAATTCTTATAAACCCGTATTTTGTGCCGCTGTGCAATGTGAAAAAGGCCATCGAAAAGGCTATTGACGACAGCGTTAAGGTCAAGATTATATTATCGGAGAAGGGTGATTTGCCTATGATACCCGACGGTGTGTGGAGAGTGGCGTATAAGTTAATGAAGCGTGGCGCCGAGGTTTATATGTATAAAGACGGTTTCAACCATTCAAAAGTGATGTGCATTGATGGAAGTTTCTGCACTATCGGTTCAGCGAACCTGAATAGCCGAAGCCTGATATGTGATTACGAAAGCAATCTTTTCATATTCGGGAAAGAGGATACCGATGAGCTATACCATTATATAGACCTCGACAAGCAAAAATCCTACAAATTGACAAAAGAAATCTACAAGAAACGCTCTTGTTGGAGCCGGTTCTGCGGGTGGCTGGTTATGCTTATAACCCCATTTGTATAATAAACTCACAGCACACCTACAATATTTTGAGGGATAATATCGGTTTTAGTGACGAAAATACATTATACAATGAAGCTCTGCGTCAATATTTGCACGTAGTGTACTTTATCACGAAGAATGGTAATTACCCCACGCCAAGGTCATTGTTTTCAATCAACACTTCGGCCTGGCTGTCATTGCTCAATGTGGTGTAGAGCTCATTTACAAACCACTTGGCAAGTTCCTCGTCTCTCTTTACGGCTGTGCTGTTGTTGCAGAAAAGGTTTATGCTGAAATACTCGAAGTATCTCTTTGCAATGGCAATGTCGTTCATTATTCTCTCCTTGCTGTCACCCACAGTGCAGCATAACAGACACACACCTTTGAAAAACTTTGCCACATCACTCGCCGATACGCCGGCAGGAATACCTTTTCCCCAACCAGAACGCATCTGCGGGTCAAAGCTCTCTACTCCGCAGCGGAATTTGACGGTGGCAGGCGCAAACTGTTCGGCAAATTCGTCAAGGCGGTTGCGATACATATAATGAGCTTCGAACCAGATTGTCTTAATGCCTTTTGAACGCACTATATCCTTTATCATTTCAATCGTCTCGCCATCAAGTTCCATAGCAGAGCCGGAGTTTATGATGTCGATTACACCATACACGCCTGTAACCTGTTCCAGCACCTTGCGGTTTGTTTTGAACGGTGTCTCGGATGTGTCGCTATGATAATCGCAGAAAGTACATTTGGCCCATTTGCATCCTGTTCCCTGCAACAGCAAAAACTCACGCGGAAATTTTTCGGTAATCAAAGAGTAGCGCTGCATCTTATTTTCTCCTTATATATTGTTTTATGCTGTATATTGCAGCGTATGCCATTGGAGTACCGAACAGCACCTCTATTACCAATTTCGAGAAGTATTGGAAGATTACCATCATAAACAGGTCGCGGGCAGAAACAACGCCGGCAAAAGCAATCAGCACAAACGGTAGAGAGTCAAAGATGTATGCAATGGCCGAACTACCGATAGTGCGCACCCACAGACGACGTCCACGAGTCATCAATTTAATCTTTTCCATAAACCAGGCATTCGACAATTCGCCAAGCAGAAAGCCCACCAATGAGGCGAATACAATACGTGGGACGTATGAGAACATTGCATTGTAAGCCGCCTCGCTTTCTGCAAGGTAATCGGGTGAGGGCATCCAGACACCTATTTGAGTACATATAACGAGCAGAATGTTACATAATAGTGTAAGCCATACAACCCGACGTGTTGTCCTGTATCCCCAAACCTCTGTCAGCACATCGCCAAGCATATATGCAAAAGGGAATGTTATTGTTCCTGCATCAAAATAGAATAGATTGAACAGACCGACGACTTTGACGGCCATAATGTTTGAAACCAGATAGAGCGTAATAAACAACGCTGTGACAACCATTAATGCAGACTGGCTGTCTTTTCGGTTTTTTAAAGGGTTGCCCGATACCTTGTCCATAACTTATTTGTTTTTTCCATAAAAAAAGGAGTTCCTAAGAACTCCTTTGTGACCTCGACAGGATTCAAACCTGTAACCTTTTGATCCGTAGTCAAATGCTCTATTCAGTTGAGCTACGAGGCCGTTTTGTTGTCAACGATGTTGTTGTTTTCGTTTGACAGTGCAAAGGTACTGCTTTTTTTTATACCTGCAAATTTTTTAGATGTTTTTTTTCGAAAAAAATGATTTTTTTATTCAAAGAAGCGTTCGTTGAACATAAACCACCCAAGTGAAATACCAAAATTGACACGTTTATTGTGTGAGCTATAATAATTTACGAATGCGCTGGCCGAAATATTTGAAAATTGCGTTGCCAAAGTCAAATCAATGATATATTGAAAGTCGTTGAAACGTTTTTTGCTGAAAAATGCTGTTCCGTCACTGTTTTCCTGAATTTTCCTGTAAGGAACAAATGCATAGAATCCGGGACGTATCTGCAAATAGCTGTTCAGGTTGAATATTGGGATGACACCTCCTGCTACAAACTGGTTTGCACGGAACTTTGGGTCATAGTTGAAAATACTGTTCATTGTAGGTGTAAAGGCTGCCGCCTGCATCATAGTCGCCTGATATGTCCTGGAGAGCCTTCTTGTCGAATAGAACAGTTGCAAGTACGTACCCAGCGTGAATTTGTCGGATATTTTAAAATTATCACGACGGGTGTAGTTTATCTGCAACCAAGAAAGCAGCTGTTCATTATCGTCATATTTCACCTCACCTTTGTAGGCCTCGTTACCCACGACAAATTGAGCTATAAGTGTTTCGTGCATACCCTCTGTAGGAAAAACCTTTTTATTGAGGGTATTTCCCTCAAACCTTATAGAACCGCTGAAAAGTTTGGTTTCGTTAATATCAAAACGCGGATCGTTCAGATTAACAATATTCGATTGTATGTACTCATCCTTTATATTACCAATGGCAACTCCAATCTCAGCCTTTCTGCGGTTAAGGAAAGGAAACATAACCTTCATCTTTGCAAAGTATTCACGCTGGTGATTTAACGCCACGGAATTATCTTTGGAGAAGAGATAGCTCATATTATAATAGTCGATGGTTGAATATGAGCCGATAAATTTGAGAGACACCGGCAACGACGTGTTGAAATCAATACGTCCCGACAATTGGACATTGTTATAAACCTTACCAAAATGACCGTCGAGAACAAACTCCATCGAGTGGTTCCTCAGCATACGATAATGAAGACCAAAATATAACTGGTTCGATATGCTTGTAGAGATGGCACCTCCCATTTTAAGTGTAAAATGAGGACTGAGTGTCACATCAAGATGCAGGGTATAAGCGCTGTCCTGTTCATTATACACAGCGCGAGGAATTATATCGTCAATCATATCACCCGACATAAGCCCGTAAAATCCTTTACGACACTCATCCAGAGTAAACGTTTGCCCTTTTTTATAGAATTCACCAGCAATGGCTTTCTCCTGCTCCTTTGTCACACCGTGCACAACAACATTGTTAAAGACAAGTTCAGGCACACGTTCCCTGAAGGCTTTGCGCTTTGCAGCAAGGACCTCGGCATTCACACGGCGTTTGACATTACGCCTAATGGAATCGGCATAGAAGCGTGCGTGCTCATATCCCGTATTTGTAATGGAGTTTATCTTATGAAAATCGAGCAAATTGACACCTTTTATCTGCATATCGATGAGGATACCTTTCTCTTTTGGCAGTGTATAGTCGGTATGTCCCATTATAAGGTTTTCGGCCTGACTCATCACGTCGCGGGCATCCGGCATTGTCGGATTATTGCTAACAACACTGCCTATTATTATATCGGGCTTGAAATCCCGCTCCATCACGTCACGTGGAAAATTGTTGTACAACCCACCATCATAAAGCAACACGCTATCTACTTTAATTGGTTTGAAAAAGAATGGATAGCTCATTGATGCGCGTACCGCATCACCGAGATCGCCCTCGGAAAAGACAATCTGCTTCTTGTTATATGCATCGGCAGCCACACACCTGAACGGCACCATCAGGTTATCAAATTTATTGCCGCACGCAGCTGTACTTCCGGCAAAAATCTCCATAAAGCCAATATTCATCGGTGCCGACTTTATCAAATGGGCCGATGGCTTTACGATTGAGAGGGAATCTTTCAAATCAAAATGTAGCCCGACGAGGTCGGGGGTCTCCTTGTTCTTTTTGAAATAGAACATATACTTTTGGTCCATCGTTCCGGTGTACCAACGTTGGAAATCATCGGTTGTCATAAGTTCTATCATCTCATCGGGAGTATATCCCATTGAATAGAGAGCCGCCACAATAGCTCCCATCGATGTTCCGGCAACGTAATCAATGGGAATATTGTTCTCCTCGAGCATCTTGATAACACCTATGTGTGCAAGACCACGAGCGCCACCACCGCTCATAACAAGCCCGACACTCTGTGCACAGAGTGTCAACGGTATTGTTGCAAGCAAAAACAGGAATAAAAGTAACCTCTTCATAAAGTGGACGCTAAACATTTCTTGACATCCCGGTCTATACCACGCTATCAGCGCCGGGATTGTCAATACGTTGCAGCAATGGACTAATGTTATTCAAACAACAATTTTCCGAACTGCTCCGGACGATGAAAACTGGGCTCGGGCCACTCAATGGGATTCCACGACAGGAAGTGTGGAGTGGGGAGCTCGTCGCCACATTTGTAGAAGTTGGCGGTCATCTCCTTGCCATCGAACGACTCAACACCGCTGCGGAAAAGTGCTGTTACGGGAATTGCTTCAACAACACTCCAGGAATGTTCACCGGTTCGCAATTCAAACGGTTCAACTCCCAACGAGGGCGTACGCTCCACACTGTCCAGGACAGTTTTGTCTGCCGACTCTTTTGGTGCGCCGGCAGGATGCCACGCAAGCAGGAGTTTGCCGGTGCAGGTACATTCGAAATTATAATAGTCAAGGTTGCACTGCGGCGATACAAAAAACTCCACACAGGGATCGGTCCAGGTGCGTCCTTGGTCCTCGGCCACCGCAGCTTTTATATCATTCTCGGTAACAAGGAATTTTATATACAAACGTTGTCCGTCGTGAAAAAGTTTAAAGCCCGCAACAGGTATATAAGGGAAAGCTTCGGGCCAGTTGCAGCTGTCGATAGCGTGCAACGGGAGAGTTTCAAACACTTTCTCTAAATCCCCGGACGGGATAATCTTTGGAACATTTATCGTTTTCATATATATGGCTTTTGCAAGTTATTATGCGAAGATATATCAAAAACAGGAATAACGCTGTTATTTGAGCGTTTTTTTAACGATAATTGTACAACATCGTTATTTCCGATAGTAGTTATCGTAAAAAATGATAAATATATAGTGTGAAAATAAATTATAGATTGTAATTTTGTGCAAATTTTTGAGAATATTGTAAAACAGACACAAAATATTCATTAAATAATTATCAACTATGTTTAAAAATTTCCCGGGATACAAGGTTCTGGAGAAGATTCAGAAGAACAAGTCCCACAAGAGAGAGAGAAAACTTCCTCTCAATGCAATCAAGTTAATCTTCATTGTTGCAATCACATCCGTAATTGCTCTTTTGCCAACAGAGTCATTCGGTATTGAAGGTTTGACAGTCATTCACCAGCGCATCATCTCCCTGTTTGTGTTTGCTGCGCTTATGTGGCTTACCGAGGCTATGCCTTCGTGGGTAACATCAATGATTGTGGTTACAGTTATGCTGTTCACAGTTTCAACAAGTGCTTTCAGCTTCCTCCGCCCCGAGGACGGTGCAGGCCTGGTACCATTCAAGAGCATTATGGCTTGTTTTGCTAACCCCACAATTATGCTCTTTATCGGTGGTTTTGTCCTTGCTATCGGTTTGACAAAGGTTAAGTTGGACGTTGCTCTTGCACGCGTGTTGCTCAAGCCTTTCGGTACACGCTCAGAGATTGTATTGCTTGGTTTCATCCTTGTAACAGCCATTTTCTCGGCATTTGTGAGCAATACTGCAACTGCAGCAATGATGCTTGCTTTCTTGACACCCGTGCTCCGTTCTTTGCCAGCTGACGGTAAAGGCCGCATAGCACTTGCTTTGGCAATCCCTGTAGGTGCAAACCTCGGTGGTATGATTACACCAATCGGTACACCTCCTAATATGATTGCACTTGACTACCTCTCTTCACAGGGTATGGGTATCAGCTTTGTAGACTGGACAATCAAAATGGCTCCATTCGTAATTGTGCTTCTTGTACTTGCCTGGATACTGTTGCGTGTTCTCTTCCCATTCAAGCAGAAACACATCAAGATTGAGATTGAGGGTGATATCAAATGGAATTATCACACTTGGTCAGTTATTGCAGCATTCGTTATCACAATCTTTATGTGGATGTTCGGTACTGACCTCTGGGGCATAGATACAAACGTTGTTGCAATGTTGCCGATTGCAATATTCTGCGCAACAGGTATCCTCACACGTCGCGACCTTGAAGAAATCAACTGGAGCGTGCTGTGGATGGTTGCCGGTGGTTTCGCTCTTGGCGTGGCATTGAACTACAAGGACGCAAGCTCTGTAAGCTTGAGCAGCCTTATCGTTGAGTCTGTTCCATTCGACAACTTCTCACCGCTTGTAGTTATGATTCTTGCAGGTCTCATCTGCTTCGGTTTCTCAAACTTCATTTCTCACTCGGCTGCTACTTCATTGCTCGTTCCTGTGCTTGGCGTTGTTGCCGGCGGTCTTGGCGCTTCACTCGAGCAGTACGGTGGTGCACAGGCAATGTTGGTGGGTATTGCAATTGCATCTTCAGTATCAATGATTTTGCCAATCAGTACACCTCCTAATGCAATCGCCCACTCAACAGGCTTCATTGAGCAGAAGGATATGATGAAGGTCGGTATCATCATTGGTTTGATGGGTCTTGCGCTCGGTTATGCAATGCTGATATTTATCGGCTTCTAATACTTTCGAAGAACAACTTTTATATATTTCTGCTCCGCATAATTCGTTATGTGGAGCAGATTTCTTATATTCGCATCCGAAACAAAAATCAATACCATAGCAATGGAATTGCGACAACTGAAATATTTTGTAAAGAGTGCCGAATATCTCAATTTTTCGGTTGCTGCCAAACATCTTTACATAACACAAAGCACGCTTTCACAGCAGATAAAACAACTTGAGTACGAACTCGGCTTTGAACTGTTCCTACGCAACAGCAGACACATTGAACTGACCGAGGCCGGCGAGGAGTTCTTGCCTTTTGCGCGCAAGACAATACAGGACGCCGAGGATGGAGTACAGCGCCTCTACGACCTGCAACACGTTAAAACCGGCACGTTGAGGATTGGAGTTACGTACAGCCTCAGTACAGTGCTCACCGAGGGTGTTATCTGTTTCCTAAAGGAGTTTCCCGGTATAAAACTCGAAATTATATATAAAACGGTTGATGAACTGCTTGAGCTTCTACGTCAGCGAAAGGTTGATTTTGTGTTGTCATACAAACCTTTATACAAAGCTAACGACATCGATTCAATGCCGCTTTTCGAAAACGCCCTTGCATTGGTTGTATCAAAAGAACATCCATTTGCAACATACAAGGATATAAGATTGAAGGAGCTTGTAGGAAAGGCGTTGCTACTGCCGTCAAAAGGATTGCAGGCACGTACAATGCTCGACCTTCTCACAGAGAAAGAGGGTATCGAACTCCATTCCAGCCTGGAACTCAATGAAACAAACATACTGCTGCAAATGGTTGCAACAGGGCATTATGCCACTATACTTTCAACATCGGCAGTCTTCGGCAAAACACGCTTCAAGGCAATACCGCTCAACGAGCCCGGCAATATAATGGAAGCATCTTTGCTGAGATTGAAAGATGCATATCAAAAGACCGCAGCAAAGGAATTTATAAAGATACTGATTGAAACAGATGCCGTCAAACGCAGGCTTATCAATATGTTCGAATAAACGGCACCCAAGCAGAAAAACAAATTACTCTTCTATTTCTATAAATGGTGTCTCCTGCACCTTTGCAGGCAACATCTCGCCTTTGATATACACCTTTGTCATCTCGGTCTTGGCGTTGCTGTGCACTGTGATACTGGTCCTGAATTTGCGTGGCGCGCTTTTCTCTCCATTGAATATCACTATTATGGAGTCCTTAGCCCCCGGCTTGATGGCGTGAGTGGGGAACTCCTTGCCCGTACAACGGCAACTGGTGAATATCTGATGTATATACAAATCAGCATCGCCGGTGTTTGTAAAGACAAAGGCGCATTTGCGAATAGGCGTCTCCCTGCCGAAACGGCCCAAATCAATAGTAGTCTTTTCAAATCTTATATCGGCGCGTTTAGGGTCATCGGCATTCGCCGTGAACGAAAGTAACGCACAAACAATCAACAATAAAACCTTTTTCATTTGTCATTTATATTAAATTGTACAAAAGTAGCTCTTTTATATCTAAATAAACAGTTTTTACTCTTTTTAACCTCTCTTCACCTGCTTGACACCTTTCACACCCTCAATCTTGGCAATAAGTTTGTTCAGCTTTGTATTACCACCTACAAGCAATGATAATGTGCCCGAAAAGAGAGTGTCGTGCGACTCTATGTTTATTCCACGTAGCGTTATATCCTTTTCCTGTGATATTACAGATGTTATATTGGTTACGACACCAATATTGTCATTTCCCACAACACGCAAAGTAACCGGGAACAAGGCATTTTTGTTCTCAAACTCACTCCAGCGTGCCTCAATCACACGATAGGGGTATCGCTCTTGTAACTGGCGGGCGTTTGCACAATCCTTGCGATGAATGGAAATTCCGCCATTGATGGTCACAAAACCAAAAACATCGTCGCCAAAGATGGGTGAGCAGCACTTCGCCAATTTATAGTCCACACCTTTGAGATTACGTTCGATTATGAGAACGTCGGACGAACCGTTCTGCTCCTTATTGGTGAAAGTGAAATCACCGGCACTGCGCTGTGGTTCGTTGTTCTCGTTCTCGGGGTTGAGCAGAGCCTGGTATCTTTTTATGACATCGGCAATATCAATCACACCATCCGACACATTCTGGTAGAAATCGGTCAAACGCTTAAAGCCCATCTTGCGTATGAGGTGGTCCATTACCGACTCATCGAACTCAATCTTGTGGTTCTTCAGTTTGCGCACAATTGTTTCACGCCCCATATCGGCCTGTTTGGCGCGTATTTCTTTCAGAGCTTGACGTATTTTGGCACGGGCACGCCCGGTCTGCACAATATTCAACCAGGCCAATTTGGGTGTCTGGCTGTTCGAGGTTATAATTTCAACCTGGTCGCCATTGTTCAAGGTGTGACGCAGCGGAACATTGCGACCGTTAACCAATGCACCTGTACAGCGACAGCCAAGTCCGGTGTGTATTGAGAATGCAAAGTCAAGGATTGTCGCTCCTTTGGCAAGACGGTAAAGGTCACCTTTGGGGGTGAATATGAAAATCTCATCTTTGTAAAGCTCCATTTTGAATTTGCTCTCTGCTGCGCTCTCTTCGCTCATATTCTCAAGAGTGTCACGTATTGATGCAAGCAGATTATCAAGCCCTTTCTCACTTTGCACGCCTTTATAACGCCAGTGAGCCGCAAGACCGTGCTCGGCAACGGCATCCATACGTTCGGTACGTATCTGCACCTCAACCCAACGTCCCTCAGGACCCATCACAGTGGTGTGCAACGACTCATATCCGTTACTCTTGGGCACTGAGAGCCAGTCGCGCAAACGATGAGGGTTAGGAGTGTACATATCGGCAACAATAGAGTATACCTGCCAGCACTCGCTCTTTTCGTTCTGTGGCTCGCTGTCAATTATTATTCGTATGGCAAAGAGGTCATATATCTGCTCGAACGGGCGCTGCTGCTTCTTCATCTTCTGCCATATTGAATTGATGGACTTTGTGCGACCTTTTATACGGAATTTTATATGAGGCTGCATCTTCAGCTGTCTTTCGATGGGCTTGATGAACGATGCAATGTAGTCCTCACGTGATGCAGCGGTCTCCTCCAGTTTACGGCTCAGTTCGGCATAAATCTCCGTCTCGGTATAACGCAGTGAGAGGTCCTCCATCTCCGACTTCAGTTTGTAGAAACCCAACTTGTGCGCAAGCGGGATATACAGCTTTGACGCTTCATTTGCCACGAGTTTACGCGCCTCGTCATTGTCCGAGTCGAACAAACCGCGCAACATAACAAGGCGGCTTGCTATCATAATGAGAATGACTCGCATATCATTTGTAAACGAGAGCAGGAGATTTCTGAAATTCTCCGATTCGATAGTGGGGCTCTTGGCATAGAGAGAGTTTATCTGCATAAGATTGGTGAGAATTTTTGTAACATTCTCGCCAAAAACCACACCAATTTCATCAATAGTTGCTGTGCCGGTATTCACACAGCGGTTGAGCAGGATACTGGTTATTATCTCGTCCTGAAAGCCTATTTCCTGACCGACAAGCACCGCCGTCTGCATATCATTCACAACAGGGCTGAAACCAAGCGCATCCCTTGTTATCTTACCTTCGGCAATAGCCCCAGACAGCCTTTCGTTTATAAACTTATAGGCAGCAGACTCTGCTCCTCCCTCAATGTTTTTTACAAGAATTTCTGTCAAATCAAGAATAACTCTCTTTTCATCATCAGTGTGTATCAAAAGCTCGCTCATAATAATTTTCTCTCCTTTCAAACTGCGAATTTAGTTTTTCTATTTTAATTATCAGCATTTTTTTGTCATTTATGGAAATTATTTCTATTTTCGCTACCAGAAAAACTTTTAACCGACAATATTATGATTAGCAAAGCAGACCAATTGCAATTGAACAAGAAAGGTATCCCGACCGAAATTGTTGCCGAACAGTTAAAGCGTTTCAAGAGCGGATTTCCTTTTCTTAAACTTGAGGGTGCAGCAACAGCCGAAAGGGGAGTGCTTACACCAACCAACCAAGAGATTGAAGAGTATCTGAAAGAGTGGGACAACTATTGCGCCGGAGATAGCGCAATCCTGAAGTTTGTTCCGGCTTCGGGCGCTGCAAGCCGTATGTTCAAGGATTTGTTCGCATTCTTGAGCGCCGACTACGAAGTACCCACCACCGACTTTGAAAAAACATTCTTTGAGAATGTGGAGAAGTTTGCATTCTTTGGCGACCTCAATGAAATGTGCGTAAAGAATGACCAGCACACCATCAAGGAACTTATGGATGCCGGTAAATACAAGAGTGTCATTTTCAACCTGCTCGATTTTACCGGAATGAACTACGGTTCGTTGCCGAAGGGATTGCTCAAGTTCCACACATACGACCTGATGGCACGTACCTCGGCCGAGGAACATTTTGTAGAGGGTGCGCTCTATGCCGCCACAAACGGTATTGTGAAACTCCACTTTACAGTATCGCCCAACCACAAGGCACTTTTCGAGGAGTTGGTTGCTGAGCGTAAGGCCCATTACGAGAACCTTTTCAATGTTAAATATGAGATATCATTCTCAGAGCAAAAGCAGAGCACTGATACCATCGCAGTGAATGCCGACGACACCCCATTCCGCGAGAACGGGACATTGGTGTTCCGCCCCGGTGGTCACGGTGCACTCATTGAAAATCTCAATGATATCGATGCCGACATCATCTTCATAAAGAACATTGACAACGTTGTACCCGACCGTCTGAAGGACGAGACTGTAACATACAAGAAAGTACTTGCCGGAATCCTTGTGAAGATGCAGAAGAAGGCATTCGAATACCTTCAGCTCATCGATAGCGGCAAATATACCCACGAGCAGATTGAGGAGATGATACACTTCCTGCAACAGGATTTGCAATGTCGCAACAACAAAATCAAGCAGATGGAGGATTGCGACCTTGTGCTCTATCTGCGCAAGAAGTTCAACCGTCCGATGCGTGTGTGCGGTATGGTAAGGAATATTGGCGAGCCGGGTGGTGGTCCATTCCTTGCATATAACCCGGACGGAACAGTGTCGCTACAGATTCTTGAGAGTTCACAGATTGATATGGGCAACCCCGAGGCAAAAGCGATGTTCGAAAACGGTACACACTTTAACCCGGTAGACCTTGTATGTGCGGTCAAGAACTACAAGGGCGAGAAATACGACCTTCCAAAGTATGTCGACAAGAACACCGGCTTCATCTCGCACAAGTCGAAAAATGGTCGTGAACTGAAGGCTATGGAGCTCCCGGGTCTGTGGAATGGAGCAATGAGTGACTGGAATACAATTTTTGTCGAAGTGCCGTTAATCACTTTCAACCCAGTAAAGACAGTGAACGATTTGCTGCGCGATGTCCACAAGTAATCAAGCATTAATTATAAAAGAGGGTTCACTTCATTGAAGCGAACCCTCTTTTATAATTAATTGTCATACAGCTCTATAAATTCAAAATCATTACCCACGACATTAAGGTAACGCAAAAACTCCTCAACCTCAATGACAACAGTTGCACGGTTGTCGTTTGGATGGAAACTCAATGCTTTTTCATTGAGTAGATTTTTGTCCATAAAAAGGTACACGTGATGCTCTATGTCATTTATCAGCCCGAAAGGCGATACCGACCCCGGAGTAAGGCCAAGATATTTCTCCATTCGCTGCGGCGATGCAAACGACAGCTTTCCCTGATGAAGGCGCTTCTCCAAGTCGTGTATGTCGAGGTCGCGCTCACAGTCGAGCACGACAAGATAGTGACGGTTGCCTTTGTGGTTGCGAAAAAAGAGGTTCTTGCAATGCTTTGAACCATCCTGCCTCCAATGCTGACGTGCAATCTCTATTGTGGGAGCTTCGGGATGGGTGTACCAATTGTATTCAAAACCCTTCTCGTTGAGAAACTCCAATACTTTGTCTATGCGTTCGTTTTCCATTCTTCATTTATTCCATTACAGCACTCTCTCAATATATTCACACAAACCATCCACATTCTCGGGCTTTGTAGCCCAACTGGTACAGAAACGAATTATATCGCGCTCTCCGTCATACTTTCCCCAGAACTCAGGTACATATTTCTCACCCAATTTAGCTTGCTGCTCCTTTGTCAAAAGGGGGAACTGCATATTTGTGGGCGAGTCAATCCACATCTCGACACCTTTGCTCTCAAAAGCCTTGCGAATTTTTGCCGCCATACAATTGGCGTGCTTTGCCAATTTGAAATAGAGACAATCGTCACCACCTTTCAGCAACTGTTCAAATTGTATGCCAAGCAAGCGCCCCTTTGCCAACATTCCTCCGTGCTGTTTGATGGCATAACGGAAACTGCGGTGCATCTCGGCACTTTTGAAAACGACAGCCTCGCCAAACAGAGCACCCACTTTTGTTCCACCAATGTAAAAAACATCGCACAGACGTGCCAGATCGGCAAGAGTTATATCGCAACCCTCTGCACAAAGCCCGTAACCCAAACGTGCTCCATCTACAAAAAGGTAAAGCCCGTGATTGTGACAGAACTCTGATATTGCCGTCAGTTCGGCCTTGCTGTATATCAGTCCATTCTCGGCCGGACACGACAGATATACCATACCGGGCTGCACGGTATGCTCGTGCGAAGCGTCGTTCCAGTGATTGTGATAACACTCAGCAATCTGTTCAACCGACAGGCGACCATCCTTTGTGGGCAAAGCTATAACCTTGTGTCCTGTGGCCTCGGGAGCACCCGTCTCGTGGACGTTGATATGCCCGCTATCGGCCGAAATCACACCCTGATAGCTGTAGAGCAGGGCATCAATCACTGTTACATTAGCCTGTGTGCCGCCAACGAGGAACTGCACGCCAAGCCCGTGGTCGCCACAGTGTTCTCTAATAATATCGCGGGCTCTTTCACAATAGTCATCGCATCCGTAACCTATATGCTGTTCAAAATTAGTATCTGCAAGAGCCTGCAGTATTGCAGGGTGCGCCCCTTCAATATAATCAGAATCGAAACGTATCATAATGTCGTTTTTTTTGTTTTTGCGAAGATAGTGATAAAAAAAATGAAAAAAAACGTTTTTTTCAAAACAATACGGTATAGAAGATTGTTATATATATAACAAAAAGAGGGGCAAAAAGTTAAAAAAAAGAATAAATATCATTTTCTTGTGATATCGAGCATAATCCACAACACTATATTATCGTAAAAATCAAAACAAAGCACTATGGGTGATTATTCTAAAATTGAACATTTCTTTGGAATTATTGACGGATTTGGTATATCGTTCAAACGCCTTATTCCGGGAAATGGTGATCTTCGGTGTAAAATGCAATGTTATGAATGGTCCGACGGGCGATTGGGATGTCCGTATAGAACGGCATCAATTGTTCAGAAATCGCGCAAGACAGAAAAATACATCTGGTATTCCGATTATGTTACCGAGTGCTTTGAGATGGGTGAGAAAAACGAAGCCGAAATCTACGGTTTCTATGATTTACAGGAAGCATACCATCAACTGGAACCTATCGGCGAATTGAACGACGAACATTGTGTGCAGCTGCTGATGGAGATTATAAGGAGCTACAATGATTTGTACCATCGCAATCCCGAGCGGAAGATTGAGATTCCTGTCCCGGATTATTTTTTCTTCAAAAAATGTGTAATCGAAGTGCTTGATAAGGGAAAGAACAGACTGCCTATGAGTATAATAGCCGAACTGTACCGCGAGATAGGGCTTTTTGGAAAATGTATTGAAATCAATGCTATGGAAAGCAGAAGCCGGGACGAGAAGGAGATTATCGCAGAGGTGCAGTTCCGTGCCGTACACGGTGACAGAAAACCTTTTGTCATTGAAAACAGTGAATATTACCAAAATAACCTCAGACTTACAAAAAGATACCAGTGTTCAGCATCCGATTGTTAAAAAATAAAAACGGCACTGCATAATATTGTTTATTTTGTTAAATTTGCATCTTAATATAAAGAGGTATATTCCCCAGCCGGGGAGAAAACAGCACAACAGCTTGTTTTGTATTGCTTTGCACACAAGCCCGTTTGTTTTCCCTTGATGGGCATTGTAGCTCAATCAAGGTCTCTTTTGTAAATATTTTTTATAACATAATAAGCATTTTTCAATGAAAAAGTACATTAAATTTCTTTTCACGGCCATTGTTGCCATTGCCGTAACTTTCCCTGCATTGGCCGGGAATGATGGCAAGCAGTTGCCTCTCGACCCGACAATCAGGGTCGGTAAACTAAAGAACGGAATCACCTATTACATCCGCCGTAACAACAATCCCGAAAATCTCGTAAATTTCTACATTGCGCAGAAGGTGGGTTCAATACAGGAGGAGGAGCACCAGCGCGGACTTGCACACTTTCTTGAGCATATGTGCTTCAATGGCACAGAGCACTTCCCTGGCAAGTCAATGATAAACTACCTTGAGAGCATTGGAGTTAAGTTCGGTGCCGACCTTAACGCCTACACATCTATCGACGAGACAGTGTACAACATTGACAATGTCCCGGTGAATGTAGAGGGAGCGATAGACTCTTGCTTGTGGATTTTGCACGACTGGGCCGATGGACTCACACTTGATGCGCAGGAAATTGACAACGAGCGTGGTGTGATACACGAAGAGTGGCGTGGCCGTAACACTGCGATGATGCGTATGCAGGAGCGTATGCTTGCCGACATTTTCCCCGGCAGCAGATATGGCAGCCGCCTGCCGATAGGTATTATGGAGGTTGTGGACAACTTCCCCCATCAGGCACTGTGCGACTACTACGAGAAATGGTATCGCCCCGACCTTCAAGGCATAATCATTGTAGGCGACATCGATGTCGATGCAATGGAAAAGAAAGTCAAAAAGATTTTTAAGCAGATAAAGAAAGCCAAAAAACCGGCCGAGCGCGTATATTATCCTGTTGAGGACAACAAAGAGCCAATCTTCTCACAGCAGATTGACAAGGAGCAGCAGAACTATATGTTGCAGATTATGTACAAGCACGATGCAGCTCCACGCGAGATGCGCAACACAAAGGAGTTCCAATACGACAACTACCTGAAATCATTTGCAACAGGCCTGCTCAATATGCGTTTCAGGGAGATTGCAAGCAGCAAGAACCCACCATATATGGGTGCCGGTGTCGGTTATAACGACTTTGGTGTCGCACAGACCAAGAAAGCGTTCACCATTGCTGTAAACTGCAAACCCGAGCAGATATTGGAAGCTATACCATTTGTACTCACAGAGGTTGAACGCGCGCGTCGCTTCGGTTTTACAGAGCCGGAGTTGAAACGTGCAAAAGAGCAGATGCTTGCCGGCAACGAGAGCTGGTATGCCGAGCGTGACAAGCGCACAAGCAACTACTACATCGAGAACTGCGTAAGACACTTCCTCGACAACAACAGCCTGATGGACCCCACTGCAGAGTATGAAATGACAAAGGAGATTATCAATGCCATTACCCTCGAAGAGGTAAATGCCGTTCTCCCTTCACTCATCCGCAATGACAACAAGGCGGTTGTCTCTTTTGCTCCGGAAAAAGATGGTGCTGTATATCCGGGTATCAATGACATTGAAATGTTGCAGCAGGCCATTGCAAATGCAAGAATATCGGCATACGAGGACAATGCAGTCGATGCTCCATTGCTTGCAGAGGTTCCTGCCGGATGCAAAGTTGCAGAGACACAGGATGGTGTATGGGGCTCAACCGTGTGGACTTTGGAAAACGGCATAAAGGTGGTAGTGAAGCCTACCGATTTCCAGGCCGACAAGATTTCGCTTGCCGGTTACAAGATTGGCGGTACCAACCGTTATGCCGACGCTGACCGTTTGAATATTGCAATGATGTCGTCACTTGTTCCAGCCGGCGGTTACGGCGTGTTCGATGCTATGCAGCTCAACAAAAAGATGTCGGGCAGCACAGCAAGTGCCAATGTAGGCAGCGGCTCACTGTATGACGTGATAAATGCAAGTTGTTCAACAAAAGACCTTGAGGAGATGTTCCAGCTGATGTACCTCAAATTCACACAGCCACGCAAGGACGAGAAAGCATTCGAGTCACTCACATCACGTATGCGCAACAATCTTAAGGACAGAAATCTCAACCCCAACACAGCACTAAGCGACACTCTTGTAAAGGCACTCTACGACAACCATCCACGTGTGATGCCTTTGCTTGCATCGGATGTCGACAAGGTAGACTATGACCGTGTTCTTGAGATTTACCGCGAGAGAACAAGCGATGCAACCGGTTACACGTTCGTTGTTGTCGGCAATGTTGACCTCGAGGTTCTGAAACCGCTTGTCGAGCGTTATATTGGAGCGTTGCCGTGCAGTGGCCGCACAGAGGAGATTGTCGCATCACCGGTGAAGGCACGCGAGGGTATCTACAAAAACAACTTCAAGAACAAGATGGAGACACCAACCGGCACACAGGTTGTTACATACACCGGCGACATTGACCCGTCACAAAAAAACATACTTACAATGAGTTTCTTGAAGCAGATACTCGATATCGTATACACAGAGGAGGTGCGCGAGAAAGAGGGAGGTACATACGGTGTAGGTGTCCAGGGTTCTGTTGCTGCTGAACCCGAGAACCAGTACTCGCTCAGCATCAACTTCAAGATGTCGCCCGACCGCCGCGAGGAACTCCTTGCAATCATCATCAAACAGTTCGAGAAAATGGCCGCAGAAGGCCCTGTAAGCGAACATATCGAGAAGGTACGCAGCTATATGCTCAAATCGTTCGAGGAGAAGCAGAAGAAGAACGGTGCTTGGATGAATTGGCTCTACAGCTACTATTTCGAGGGCAAGAACACCTACGATGGATATACCGGACTTGTGAACAGTATCACAGCCGAGGATGTGCGTCTGCTGGCAAAATATATCCTCGACAAGGGCAACTACATCGAGGTGAGTATGACACCTGCCGAATAAACTGCAAATTCCGATACACAAAAAAGCTGCGCACTGATGATTGCGCAGCTTTTTTGTTTTCAGAATGCTATACCCAACCTGAATCCCAGATTGTTCAACCCGTTCTGCGTATAACTCATAATATTGCATCTATTGGTTGAATAGCTATAGAAGATTGCCAAATGCAGACCTATGCCGTTTGGCCAAGGATACCAGTTGAAGCCGACTTCGGGCGACATATAAAAGCCCCATTTGTCCTGTCCGCTCATAAAAATGTAATAATAGTTGTTGAACTCGGAGTAGCAGGCACCCAGTTTCATTGCTGCGTAAGGCTGAAAATCGGCCTCAATGAAGCGGTATCTCACCAACGCTCCAAAAGGCAGGGTAAACAGCTGGTGCTGCTGGTCGCTGTTCATTGAAAGAGTGGGAGAGAGGTCGATTGTACGACGCGAAAAATACTCATTGCTGGTGTGGAAATTTATAAAACCACCCACGGCTATGTTTGTGGTGAGATAATATCCACCCTCGAAATTCATACCCCAACCACTTGCTACGTTTGAGAATTTATTGTCAAGCGGTATGTTGAACTGCCAATCGACATTGAAATAACTGTCGAGAGATATTTGCGCCTTACCCTTTACAGGGATGCCCGCAAGGAGAAAAAGTAACGCAATGTAATATAAATTCCTAAGACTTTTCATACATTTGAATTTTAGATGTTAGAATTCTATTTCCGCAAATAGGGCGATTGCTCGAATGCCTGGTCTATTGCCTCCATTGTACGCGAGAGACTAAGATTGTTACCATTCAGCAAGCCGCAGATATAGGTGTTCCACACGACGGTGAGCTTGTCATTCAAAGGGGTTGGAGCACCGGTGTCGACAAGCTCGCCTATGATTGAGCCTGTACTGTAGCTGTAAGAGAAAGAGTAGGGATAGTACCACCCCCATCCGCCCCAGTTCCAATAACCGGGATAGCTGTTCCACCAAGGGCCTGTATTGTAGAGGTTAAAGTAATAGGTGGTATTTATGTAGCTCAGTTGCAGCACAATGTCGGCATCAATCTCATTATCGGCAACCTCATAACCAGCCAATGCAAGCTTTGAGACAAAGGCATTTACAATCTTCTCGGAGTTCGCATTGTTCCAATAGGTTGCTTTTTCACTATTATCTATAATCAAGATGCTGTCAATGACATAGAAAGTGTCAAACGATTTGAAATCCGTGCCGCTGTCGTAGTTCGTGTACACAAGATATCCATTATCCAGTTTGTCGGTATCAGGGTCTTTCTGACACGATGACAGCAACAATGCACATATTACGGCAAGTGTCGGTATTGAAAAACGTTTCATAATAAGTTCATTTACTGGTTAATCACTTTTTCAAATTGAGTTTATGGGCAGGAGTAGCAACAACAGGCTTGCCGGTGCTGTCAACCTTGACGAGCGAACTGTCCTCCATCATCATAAATGTGACTGTGGGAGCGTTGTTGTCCGATACAAGTTCAAGGATTGTTGCAGTGCTGTCGTTTACACCAAGGAATATCATTGCATCACCATTGTCGGTTTGCGTTGCAATGCCCTCGTCAACATAGTCTGTGGTGATGGTATATGTACCGTCGCTGTTGAGATTGACTGTGCGTACAGCAAGAACGACGTCGGCTATGGCATTGCCATCCATTGGAGAAGTACCTTCAAAGACGAAAGTCTGAACATCGGCAATTGTGGAGTCATTGACAAAAAAGATGCTGTCCTCCTCAAAAACCATTCCATCCTGCATCGGCTTCTCTTTCATCTTTGAATTACAAGCCGAGAACACAAGTGTGGCTGCTGCCACTGTAAACATTAGAAACTTTTTCATTGCATTGCTATTTTTTAGGGTTATTCAAGAGAATAACGCTGCAATGCCATTGTAGGTTGTATATTTTTTGTTTACAAAACAGAAAAATGGTTATAAAAAAGCACTCCCCACCAGTGAGGCAGGGAGTGCTTGTATGATGATTACTCCTGGAATTTCTTTCACTCGGGCAAGACTCCGTTGATAGAGTAGTAGAACAGATTGAAGAGAATATACTCCTGCTCGTTGCCCAAAGGCTTGACAGATATTGTTTGTTGCAGTTCATCAAGCTCCAGGTCGGGAGTTACAGCCGATAGCAATTCATCGCCATCCAATGCTATGTAACCGGTTGCAGGATTTATGACAAAACCATAAGGTGATTGAATGTTGTCTGTAACAACGTTGACTCCTTTGGTTTTTGCACCGAATGTGATTACATCGTACATCGGGCGTGCCTTGTTAATGGCTGCAACGAATAATTCTGCCACACCGGCAGTCTGTGCACCGGTAACTATATATACAGTCTTGTCGCACAGGGTGGTCTGCTGTGGAGTGTAGCAGTATGTTGTATCCACTTCACCTGCTGCATCAAGAAGATTGCAGAAAGTTGCGCCAAAGAGCCCGGGCTCAACAAACGAACTTGCCAACGATGCGGCATTGGCAATAGAGCCCCCCGAGCAATAGCGCAGGTCAATGATTACATTGCTGACATTGCTTGCAACAAAATCCAACAGCGCCTCCTGGGTTTCATTTATAAAATTGTCGCCATTGAAACTGTTGAGCACAAGATAACCTATGTTCTTGTCACGCACGGTATATACACTGTCAATATACAACGAGCGGGCAATGCAATCTGTTGCAGCCGGGAGTTGCAGTGTATCCCCGGGTATCCATAAATAGCCCTGCGTTTCGTCATCGTAATCAATATATTCAGTTACGACATTTGTGCTTTCACCCGATTGCAACATCGAGTATTTTGTCATTGTCAATGCAGTGCCGCCAACCGATGAAATCCAAGTTCCGCGCTCAATACCCGCGACATCGGCCGGAGAACCGGGCTCAACCATCAGCACAAGCGCATACACCTTGTTTGCCTGCTTGCCGATGGGGTCGCGCATAACGGTAAAAGTGATACCATAGCTGCCGGCAGAGACTGTGTCGGTGAAGAACGAGGCCTTGTCGCCACTGTACAAAAGTGTTGAAAAGAACTTCGAGGGCTTTGAGAAGAATGCCGAGCGTGACGGCTCTTTTATATTCTCGCGCCACAGATAAACCTCTTGCATCTTAGAGAATATCCATTGGTTCTCCTCGGTCTTTTCATAATATTCAAGCCTTCTATCCTCGCCACAGCCTGTAAACATTGACACAGCGATAGCAAGAAGAAGTGATAGATATGTTGCTTTTTTCATTGTCAATTATGATTTATTGCTACAAAAGTACTTTATTTATTGTTATCGAACAAACAAAACAGCAACTTTACATCTTATGTAAAAACATCAAATTCCCGGCTTCTCCACGACAAATAGGCTCACTTACACTCCGGGGGACTCTCGCTATCGCTCGCCGTTATATTCAGCCGCAGTTTTCAACCTTAATCGTTCACTTGTATTCTGTTTCAAGTCTTTCTTTACGTGCTTTTTGTCGCTCAAAAAGCACCAAAAACGCCCGGCACAGAGTTCGCAAGTCGAATAAAGCTTTGTTCGCGAGTCGCAAGCGACATCACTCAGTCGCTTTATTCTTGCCATCATTGTCTTGACGCTGCAAATTCGGGGATGGGAGAACTCGCTCTTCACGCAAAAGCATAATCGCGTCAATGCACCGCTCAAACATCACCCATCCTCATTCCTCATTTGCCGCTAACAATGACTGTTGCTCACACAGTGCCGGCATTTCTTAGAAATTACTTATTTTACGCGTTAAAGTCCGTGAGATATACCAATTTATGTTCAATGCAAGAGGCAATTCCTGGCCAACAGCGGAAGGAGTGCAAAAATTATTCCCCACGCTATTGCGTAGGGAATAATATAAAAATTCTATTTTACTTAACCAACACTTTCGCTTCGCGCAACTGCTTGGCGTTCGGCTGTGCTTCATCAAGCAAGCTTGTCAATCACTGTTCTCACTTAACCAGCACTTTCGCTTCGCGCAACTGCTTGGCGTTCGGCTGTGCTTCATCAAGCAAGCTTGTCAATCACTGTTCTCACTTAACCAGCACTTTCTTACCGTTGAGAATGTTGATACCCATTGTCGGGTTCTCAACCGCACGACCGCTGAGGTCGTAGTAAACATCTTTACTCTCTGCTCTTTGCTCTTTCACATCGTCAATGCCTGTTGGAACTTCGGTTACAGAAACGGTGGCTGTGCAGTCTGCGGGTTTATAGGTTGTGCCATCCTGACGAGAGAGTACGGTGTTTGTAATCTTTATCTCAACATCACCAATAGCCATCTCATCGGCTGCCTTGACGGTGATTAAAAGCACATCGCCGCTCTCGCCTGTGAAATAGGCCTTGCTATTCTGGGTGATGCACAACACGCGCAAAGCCTCGCCGACAGGCTGGGTTTGTATGCTGTAGACCGATTTTGTACGGCAGCCACGCTTTATATCTTTTACATCGTCGAACTGCTCTTCATCGAAATATACGGGTATCTCAAGACCCTCGGGGAGGGTGATGTCGAACTGCAACTGTGAGAACACCTCATCCGGGTTCTCCATAAGAACGGGGATTACCTTTGTCTCGCCCGCAGCGATGCTGAATGGCTCGATGTAGAAGGTTGTTTCATCTGCGGCAGTGCGTGTAGCTGCTCTTTGGGGGGCAGTCTGTGAACCGCTGTTGAAGATGAGGTTTACAAGTGCTGCAAAGTCGCCTACGTTTACTTCGCCATCTGCGTTTATGTCGGACGCGGATTTTGTTGTTTCGTCAATCTCCTCCGAGTTGAAGATTATGTTTGCCAATGCTGCAAAGTCACCTACGTTAACCTCGCCGTCATTGTTGATGTCGCCGGGCTGACTCACGGGCTCCATCTCAACGATGTTGGTAAATTCACTCCAACCGGCTGTTGCTGCGTATGTCTCTTTTGCGCCGTAAGGAACGTAGAGTGTACAAGAGGTTTTGTTTACATTGTAAAAAGAATCGTATCCAGGTACAAACAAATTGTCGGCTGGGATTAAAGATGTTACGCTTGTAAGCCCTTTGCAATTATAGAACGCCCACTGTCCAATGCTTGTAACGCTGTTGCCGATTGTTACACTTGTAAGCCCGCACCTATTGAACGCATAATTTCCAATGCTTTTAACGCTGTTAGGGATTGTAATGCTTGTAAGCCCGGAGCATTCATAGAACGCATAATCCGTAATACTTAAAGTTCCCTCCTTTATAGTAATTGATGTATTTGATGGCATTCTACCTTTGTATTTGTAAAGGACTTTGCCGGCATAAACGACACCATCGGGCTGACTATTATACCAATCAGTACCATAGAACGCCTCCTCTCCAATGCTTGTAACGCTGTTAGGGATTGTAATGCTTGTAAGCCCGAAGCAACCATAGAACGCTCCACTTCCAATGCTTGTAACGCTGTTACCAATTACAACACTTGTAAGCCCGTCGCAATAAGAGAACGCTCCACTTCCAATGCTTGTAACGCTGTTACCAATTACAACACTTGTAAACCCGTCGCAATAAGAGAACGCACTCTCTCCAATGCTTGTTACGCTCTTTCCATTATATACAGCAGGCAATGTCAATTCGGCTGCATCTCCAATATAACCAGCTAAAGTCATTGTACCTTCATTTTCAAACCAAATATAATCGCCGTCAATAAAGCTATTGGGCGCATTATAAACTTTATCGGCATAATATGCAACATAACCATAGTTGCTTGAACGTTCACTGAATGTGAATTTAGAGAAGTTTATAACGGTTTTAAGGCTTGTGCAACCATAGAACGCCTCCTCTCCAATGCTTGTAACGCTGTTACCAATTACAACATTTGTAAGCCCTGTGCAACCATTGAACGCATCTCCTCCAATGCTTTTTACGCTGTTGCCGATTGTTACACTTGTAAGCCCTGTGCAACCATTGAACGCAGAACCTCCAATGCTTTTTACGCTGTTGCCGATTGTTACACTTGTAAGCCCGGTGCATTTATAGAACGCATAATCTCCAATAAATGTCACGCTGTTAGGTATTGTAATGCTTGTAAGCCCGGAGCAACCATAGAACGCACAATCTCCAATGCTTGTAACGCTGTTAGGTATTGTAATGCTTGTAAGCCCGTAGCAACCATAGAACGCACTGTTTCCAATGCTTGTTACGCTGTATGTTTTACCGTTGTAATTTACACTTTCCGGGATTACCACACTACCGAAATATTCATAATATTCGTCATGATATGTTCCTCTATGAGTAACCTTAACAGTTTTGTTTGTAAAAGATGAAATGCTGTAATAAATACCACTCACCGAAAAATCGTGGGCTTTTGCCATTCCAATACAGCACACAAACATTAGTGCTGTAAATAAAAGATTCAGTTTCTTCATAATAGTACTTTAAATGTTTATTATTTTGTTTTGTTATACTCTTCCGAAGAGATTTTGCAAAACTGCAGTTTGCTGATAACCAACATTATAACTGTTGGCTATCAGCTTTTTTGCTAAACAAATAATAAACATTCAAAACTTATATATTGCTGAATTATAATATTTTTTGGCTGATTAGCACTTATTTACGATTATTTATGTAATTTTACCAAAATTGTACATCTCTTCGGAAGAGATTAACAATTTTGCTAAACAAAAATCCAAAGAACAAAATT